>NZ_KV815447.1:0-2729 GCF_001814225.1 Neisseria sp. HMSC070F02
GTGTGATCAAATAAGCTGCCTGAAAAGCCTTTGGCAGCGACAGTTTCTATGCCGTCTCCGTCCAAATCTAGGGCGAGGGGGTCGTAGATGTGGTATTGGCCTGAACGGTTTCTGTCCAATTCTTTCCACAGATTCCAGCCGTCGGGCAGCCAGTCGTATACCCAACGAGACCAGTCTTCAAATAGCTCATACCCAAAACCTTTCCAGTTGTCAAAATTATAAAATTCCTCTGTAGATATCGTACCAGTATCTCCTGTGGCAATAGCCGTTGCTGCAATTATATCTCCAGCAATTGCTAATGGAATCCCCCAACTCTGCATATTTCCATTCTTCTCTATTAATGTACTTCCTAACCCTCCCAATGAATATAAATCCGCTAAAATATTTTGAAAACGGTTGATATTAACTTTACCATCTTTATGCTCCTGAATAGCTGAAGATATATTTCCAAAGAGACGGCTTGCAATCACAGAGGCATTTGTTCCGTTTACAATATGCGATGACGTACTACCTGGTGCAATATTACTAGCCAAATTACCAAATGCTAATAATGCACTATAACCAGCTTGTTTGTAATATTCATTACGTTTCGAGATATCTTTCTCATTTTTTGCAGAAACTAAATTAGCAACCATATTTCCAAATTCTGCTAACGCGGATGAGCGTGCGCTCATAAAATTACCAAAACTATTCCAACTCATTGAAGTAAGTCCTATATAAAAGCAAATTAAATTTTAAATATAAAATAATTAATACGATACAAACACTGTTTTCAATAAGAAAAAATGTTTTATACTTATCTAACAAGTACAAACTTTTGTTTCCATCATTAATTTCAAATATTACATTATCTATAAAATCTCCTTGAGGTTGATTATAAAAATAAATTTTAACAGGTTTTTTTGCAAATTTTATAAAATTGGCACATGGAGCATATGAATGAATACCACAAACCAAGCTTAATCTTATGGATTTATTTTTAACATCAGATGCAACTACATCAATATAAGGTGTTTCTCTAATTACCCTACCATATCTATGATTATCTTTTAATTTAGCATATCCATTTGAGTCATAAACATAATTATAACTATCATGTGGTTTTATCACCCCAGTAATCGAGGATATATTTTGTTCCTTTATTTGATGCTCAAATTTATAAAATTTTATATTTATCATACTAATATGAATTACCAT
Organism: Neisseria sp. HMSC070F02; assembly: GCF_001814225.1. Taxonomy (NCBI): domain Bacteria; kingdom Pseudomonadati; phylum Pseudomonadota; class Betaproteobacteria; order Neisseriales; family Neisseriaceae; genus Neisseria; species Neisseria sp. HMSC070F02. The sequence goes on from NZ_KV815447.1 coordinate 1,198, forward strand.
CCATATAATAATAGAAATCGGCAACAAAAACAATAATTTGTTTTTTATGTTTTTTTCTAAAAATAATAAATTTACAGCAAGAAAGACGTTTGCAAAAAACAAAAACGCAAAAAAATCAAATAGAAAAACAAAATAACCAAACACTATATTAATTACTATCAAGGCTATATGTAAAACTATAAATACTAGTAAATAATTTTTATTTTTCATATGTCTCATTAAATAAAATATAGCTGGTATGATTTAGTGAATATCAATTTAGTGGCATAGAGTGTATACTCATCGTATTCACTCTCTCAGTCTTCAGGCTGCCTGAAAAGCCTTTGGCGGTGACTGTTTCTATGCCGTCGCCGTCCAAGTCTAGGGCGAGGGGATCGTAGACGTGGTATTTTCCATCACACGCAGAAAATTTTTTGCATTGTTTAGTATCACCACTACCAATCATTGTTACTCTCCTTGAGTTTAAGTCAAACAAAAAATGAAATTCAAATACTCTCTCTTAACTTATTGAGATCAATCATCAATATAAATAAAAAATATAAACTACCAGAATAACCAAAGCCACGAAAAATTTTTTCCAATATTTCACTATTTAAACAAAAAGCACCGCATACCCACGTTGATGATTCCGAAATAAAACACATCCATATTTCCATTACTGCCAACCATGACACTACTATCCTAATCAAAAATACTTTTTTATCTGCCCAAGCACTTTTTATATTTAACAATACAATATGATTTTGTAATTTAAAATCTAAGCTTTGCATTTTTCTAACCAGTGCAAACAAACAACCAAGCGCAATAAAAAAAGATTGGTAGGACTGGTAAAAAGGTAGAAATAGAATATTTAAGACCAATGGATAGATCCACATATACCTATTTGTTAAATTATTAATAAATTCTTTTTTGTTATCCATAAAATTTCCATAAAATATTGCGCTGATATTGCACTGAGTTTATTAGCAAACAACGTAAAGAAAATATTTATTATGATAAGTGTTTTTTAAGTTTCATTTTCAAATGATGGCGCGTAATAAAAAGTTTCACAAATCCGTTTTTCAGACTATCTAAGTATCTATTTTACAATCTATTTCAATAATCGTTATGTCTTAACAACTCTTCTTGGCATTATAGATGCTCACTCATATCATTTAATGATACTCTTGATTAATCTTTATGCGATTTAGCGAAATTAAAATTTCTCTTTTTTGTTTGAGGCTGTACTAGATTAGCAGATATGTTACCCCCGAAATATGAAGATAACACACTGCAAATTAAAGAAAAAAGTACAGAAAGAACTGCTCCATTTTTTTGTACTCGAAGTTACCGCCCGTTCTGCTGCCGATATTTTGGGTATCCATCCCAATTCGGCAGTCCTGTTCTACCGCAAAATCCGTATGGTCATCAGCCATTATCTGGCCTTGGCTGCCAATGAGGTTTTCGAGGGCTCTGTCGAGTTGGACGAAAGCTATTTCGGCGGACGGCGTAAAGGCAAACGTGGTCGCGGTGCGGCAGGAAAAGTGGTTGTC
>NZ_KV815448.1:0-607 GCF_001814225.1 Neisseria sp. HMSC070F02
ATCCGCACCGCCACCGGTTGGGTTGCTGCCGATGACGGTCTGCTTGTGCGCGATTTGAACGGCAACGGCATCATCGACAACGGCGCGGAACTCTTCGGCGACAATACCAAACTGGCAGACGGTTCTTTTGCCAAACACGGCTACGCGGCTTTGGCCGAATTGGATTCAAACGGCGACAACATCATCAACGCGGCAGACGCCGCATTCCAAACCCTGCGTGTATGGCAGGATCTCAACCAGGACGGCATTTCCCAAGCTAATGAATTGCGTACCCTTGAAGAATTGGGTATTCAATCTTTGGATCTCGCCTATAAAGATGTAAATAAAAATCTCGGTAACGGTAACACTTTGGCTCAGCAAGGCAGCTATACCAAAACAGACGGTACAACCGCAAAAATGGGGGATTTACTTTTAGCAGCCGACAATCTGCACAGCCGCTTCAAAGACAAAGTGGAACTCACTGCCGAACAGGCAAAAGCCGCCAATCTTGCGGGCATTGGTCGTCTGCGCGATTTGCGCGAAGCTGCCGCATTGTCCGGCGATTTGGCCAATATGCTGAAAGCTTATTCTGCCGCCGAAACTAAAGAAGCACAGTTGGCATTGTTAG
>NZ_KV815449.1:0-4621 GCF_001814225.1 Neisseria sp. HMSC070F02
TTTGGATGAAACAGGATTTGACCGCTACCTGTTCTGTCCCTATACCCGCAGCCTGAAAGGGCAAATAGTAAAAGCGCAGATAAGTGGAAAAAGATACCAACGCTTATCTTTGGTGTCCGCACAAGTCGGCAACCGGCTGATTGCTCCGATGGTTTATCAAAATACGATGATCGGAGTCTTTTTTGAAGCGTGGTTTCAGCAATGCCTACTGCCCGCATTGACTCAAAAATCGGTGATTATTTTAGATAATGCGCGATTTCACCGTATGGGTGTCTTACGGGAAATGGCGGAAAAATTGGGACATAAGGTATTGCCTCTTGCACCTTATTTACCTGAGCTCAACCCGATTGAGAAAGTGTGGGCGAATATTAAGCGGTATCTGCGAACCGTTTTGTCTGATTACGCCCGATTTGACGATGCACTACTGTCCTATTTTGATTTTAATTGAATATACATTTGAATTAATTCGCACTTAATTTAAATGTGTTTTTAACTGTGCTTTATTTAAAGGCAATGAGAATGTGAAAGTATCGGATCAATCCCAAAGCAGCCTGCACTTTCGAAACGGGGTGCAGGCTGCTTTGGGAATTTCATAACCGTTTCAGCCTGCTTTATTCCGCAAATACCGTTTCCAACCCTAACCCGCTCTCTTTCACCAAGCGCAAATAAGCCAGCATGAATTTATACCGTGCTTGAGCCAGTTTCTGTTCTGCTTGGGCGACTTCCTGCCGCGCCCGTATTACTTCCAGCCGGTTGCGGATGCCGTATTGTTGGCCGGTTTCGGTCGATTTCAGTTTCAAACGGCTGCTTTCCAAAACCCGTTCTTGCGCCATGATTTGGTAACGCGCCGCACCGCTTTCGGTATAAGCCTGGCGTACGGCGAGTTTGATGTGCCGCTCGGTTGCGGTCAGCTGTGCTTCGGCGGCCCCGTATTGCGCTTCGGCTTCATGGATTTTGCCCGACAATTCTCCGCCGGTATAAAGCGGCAAATTCAACTGTACGCCGACGCTCATCCCTTTGCCCCGATAGTGGTAGTCATTATTCTGCGCAGATGAAGTGTAGAGGTTATTCTGATAGCCGACATGGGCAGAAACGGTGGGATAGCGGCTGTTCTGTGCTGCCCGAAGCGCCTGTCCGCTGCTTTGCAGGGCAAGCTGCTGCATCCGGTATTCATGATTGTTGGATAAGGCAATGCGCTGCCATTCATCCAGACTGTAACGTTCCAGCTTGGGCAGATAGCGTGCCAACAGGTTGGCGGTATCTATGGCCTCGATTTGTTTGCTATCCAGGTCGGTGTAGTCGTTCAACTGGTTTTCATAGGTTTGTTTCTCAGCCAATACGGCGATTTCTTGGGCCAGGGCATTGTCGTAACCGGCTTTGGCTTCGTGAATATCCAGCGCGGTGGCAGCACCTTTATTGAATAAAGCCTGCGCCTGCCTTACCTGCTGGGCATAAGCCTCTTTTTCCGCCGCATGGGCGGCAACGGTGTCTCGGCTGAGTAAAACGTTGAAATAACTTTCGGCAACTTTCAACAGCAATTCTTCGCGTGCCGCATCGAAACGCTGTTCTGCAGCCTGCGTATCGAACCTGCTTTGGCGGTATTGTGCAAATTTGGCAGCGTCAAATAAGGTTTGTCCCACCTGCACGCTCCATCCCTGTGTTTCGCGGGTGGAAGAAATCGATGGCGGCTGGCGCTGGTAGCTGGCATTGGCGGATACATGGGGAAGGAATGCGGCCTTGGCTTGTTGTTGCCGTGCGCGCACTGCATCACGCTGGTAATGGGACGCTTGAAAATCAGCCGAATGTTGCTGCGCCGCCCGCCATGCTTCAGGCAGCGTAAAAGCCGAAACGGATGGGGAAAGGGATAGTGGCAAGGTAAAAAGTGAAACGGGTAGGATATATTTGGAAAAATAGGATTTCATAGCCGAAAATAGTTCATGTTGCAAATAGGGCGTCAGTGTCAGGCAAACGGAAATACCGTAATCTTGCATTATCATTAGATTGAGCAATGTCATCCGGGCAATGGTTTCAGGCAGTCTGCATGTCCGAACCGGCGGATAACAAATGCCCAGTACGGATCCGCCTATCGCTCCCTAAAGCTTTCGTCCAATTTGGTTTGCAGCGGGCTTAACAGATAATCCAGCACCCGCCGTTTACCCGTTTTAATCTCCGCCGTGACATTCATGCCCGCCGTCAGATTCACTGCTTTGCCGTCAATATTCAAGGTATGTTTGTCCAGCGACACCACCGCCGTATAAACCAAGCCCAACTGTTCGTGGCTTACCGCATCATGGCTGACACTTTTCACCTTGCCCGTCAGATAACCGTAGCGCGTATAGGGAAAGCTCTCAATCTTCACCACCGCATCCTGTCCCTGTTCCACAAAACCGATGTCTTTGTTCAATACCAAAACTTCCACGTCCATTTTGTCGTCATCGGGCGCAATCACCATCATTTTTTGGGCAGCCTGCACCACACCGCCCACCGTATAGGTGGCCAATTCCTGCACCGTGCCGTCCGCAGGCGACTGTATTGTCATCAGCTGCTGCCGCTGCTTTGCCTTATCCGTTTGGCCGCGGTATTGGTCAATCTGTTCGTTTGCCTGGCGCAGCGCATCCAGCGTATCGCGTTTCAGGTTCTGCGTATTCAGCACCCGATTCTGCTCCGCCTGTGCAATGGCCGCCTGAATCTGCCTCATCTGACCGCGCGTACTTTCCAAATCGTTCCAATTGCTGACCGATTTGCTCTGCTGCTCCAAAAACGCATGTTCCGAAATAAAATTGTCGGCCCGCAAACGGCGGTAGTCTGCTGTTTTCTGCTGCTCGATCGCCCCCACCGAAACCAGCTTCTGCTCCTGCGCCTTGGCCGACTGCAATTCCGCCTGATGGCCGCGCAAAGCCGACTGCAATTGCGCATCCTGCGCCGCCCATGCCTGATACTGGTGCTGCGCCAACACCTGCGCCGATTGCACATCGGCATCGGAGAGACCTAAAGACCGTGCTTGCGCCATATCGATATGCGGCACGGTACGGCTTTCCAATGCCGCCAATACCGCTTCATAACGCAGTTTGGACAATTGGGCAGCCTGCAAAGCCTGCTCCGACTGCACCACATCGCTGTCTGTTCCCACAGCCTCCAGTTCCGCCAGCGTTTCTCCCTGTTTCACATGCTGCCCGTCGCGCACATGTACCGCCTTAACCACCGCCGTTTCCAGCGGCTGGATGGTTTTGCTGCGCCCGCCCGACACCGTTTTGCCCGAAGCCGCCGCCACAATATCGATTTTGCCGAACCAGGACCACAACAAAGCCAAAAGCGCAAACGCCATAATAAAACGCGCCGCCCATTTCGGAGCGGCAGAGACCGGCGTATCGGTCAGTTCCAAATGCGCGGGCAAAAACGCCTGTTCTTCCGCCGTGCGTTTGGGCGGTTTCAACTGGTCGCGCACCGCCCAAACATTGCGCCATACAGTAATGTATCGAGAAAGAAAGGATTTCAGGGCGGAGAAAAACATAACGGGTATAACCTTGGCAATATAGAAACAGGAAACAATATAAATATGTAAAGGAATTTTAACGGAAAGCGCGGCAGCTGTTAAGGGAAAGGCGGGAATATTGACAAAAAATACCCAAGTCGTTACAAATATTCATTATTTTACTGCGTAACGCAACGCTGAAGCGCAGGCTACTTTTGAGATGCGGCAAGGTTCGGCAAAAAGCAGCCTGCACATTTAACCACAGGAACTACCCATGTTTACCACAAACGATTTACGCCATTTCCTAGAAGGTTTGGCCATCCTATTCTCAATCGGCTATTGGGACACCATGCTGCTGTTGCTTTGGTTTCTCGTCCGCTTTGCCTACAAAAAACCCCGGCAAAATCCTTTCAGGCAGCCTGACCGCCGCCGCTATCCTGATGCTGTTTGTTTGGATTATTCCCAAACAATTCTGCCCGAGCAAAGAAGAAATACAGGCACAAGAAGAGTGGGACAGAAAATACAAAGAAGCCGAAGCCGTGTTTAACGAACAATGCAAAACGGCGGGGGAAAGATTTACCAGACGGCGGACAATGTGGAAGGGATTATGCTGTTGAAGGTAGTACCTGAGCGTACCGTTTCGGCAGATGCAAAAACCAGAGACCCGATGTGGGACAATGCGGCTTTACAGACCAGCGAAGGCGTAAATTTTATTGCTCGTTTCCTAGGATTTTTTAGCGATGGGGAATACCGCTATGTGGATGTCCTGCAACCCAACCATTCCGATATTATTCGGTATTCAGGTAAAGATTTTCCGCTAAATCAAATACTTAACCATATACACCCCGCCCGTTATGCGGTAACGTTCGAAAACAATGTCGATTCCAAGCTGCGCAGGCACTGAGTGGCAGGTGCGACCATACGGATTATCGACCGCCAAACTGACGAAGTGATTGCCAAGAAAACCATCTATGTCTTTGAAAAAGGCTTGGACGGCACGGGTGGGGCGAGAATGCCGTGGAAGTTTGCTATCTTGTGCAATAAAGAAAGACTTACTTCTTCAGAGCCGTTATCGGATTTTGTTCTTAGCGTTTTAAAACCTTATATATTGCGTCCCTTATATATTGCGTCCCTAAGAAGGGACGATTA
>NZ_KV815450.1:0-3152 GCF_001814225.1 Neisseria sp. HMSC070F02
TGGTGTGGATTTAGGGCTAATCTAGTACAGCCCCTTATTTTTTAATGTTTTGTACTTTTCTTAAGCATCCCTCAGCTTGAAAATATAAAACTGCGTGTCTACCTGCCGAAAGTTCGCACCCTACACACGCAGGCTGCGCTTGTTTTTTGGGATGTAGGGTAGGCATTTATGCCCACACGGTTTCAGGCTGCCTTGAAATATGAAACGCGTGGGGCAGCAAGTGCCCACCCTACGCTTGCTCCATAAGACATAATCAACTGTGCAATAAATTGTATAAGAGGATTATATTTGTACATAATTTTTATCTCTATGTTTCTGATTGGTTTATGATATTCGAAGCCTCCTTAGAATTTAAGTAGATAGTTTTCCTTGTCACTTCGCGCGTTGCTTGTCATTGATAATAAGTCACTTTACTCCTTTCTTGAAATTTACTCCTTTCTTGAAAAATCGTCAAGAACAGTTATCAATCTTTAAAATCTATTTAAAACAAAAATATACAGATATTTCAGGCTGCCTGAAACACAAAAAATAACATTACCCGACCGCAACAGAGTTCGGAGCAGCCTGCACCTTAACCCTGTGCCTTAACGGTATGCAGGAGGCACGAGAGGTGCGAGGCATCCTCATCTAACTCGATTCCTAAGCCGTTTTACCTTCCTGAAACGAGAACTTTTCCATACTTTCTCTTTACAATTCCCATATATATCCTTACAATGCGTTCTGCTGTTTTATTTATATATTTCTTTCTACTTAATATATTCCTTTTCCAGCCAGCCGTTATCCACATCCAATCTAACTATATTTTATTTATGTCTATCGTATCCGCACCGCTCCCCGCCCTTTCCGCCCTCATCATCCTCGCCCATTACCACGGCATTGCCGCCAATCCTGCCGATATACAGCATGAATTTTGTACTTCCGCACAGAGCGATTTAAATGAAACGCAATGGCTTTTGGCCGCCAAATCTTTGGGATTGAAGGCAAAGGTAGTCCGCCAGCCTATTAAACGTTTGGCTATGGCGACTTTACCCGCATTGGTATGGTGTGATGACGGCAACCATTTTATTTTGGCCAAAACAGACGGTGAGGGTGAGCATGCCCAATTTTTGATACAGGATTTGGTTACGAATAAGTCTGCGGTATTGTCTTTTGCCGAATTTTCTAACAGATATTCGGGCAAACTGATATTGGTTGCTTCCCGCGCTTCGGTATTGGGCAGTTTGGCAAAGTTTGACTTTACCTGGTTTATTCCGGCGGTAATCAAATACCGCCGGTTGTTTTTTGAAGTATTGGTGGTGTCGGTGGTGTTGCAGCTGTTTGCGCTGATTACGCCTCTGTTTTTCCAAGTGGTGATGGACAAGGTGCTGGTACATCGGGGATTCTCTACTTTGGATGTGGTGTCGGTGGCTTTGTTGGCGGTGTCGCTGTTTGAGATTGTGTTGGGCGGTTTGCGGACGTATCTGTTTGCACATACGACTTCACGTATTGATGTGGAATTGGGCGCGCGTTTGTTCCGGCATCTGCTTTCCCTGCCTTTATCCTATTTCGAGCACAGACGAGTGGGTGATACGGTGGCTCGGGTGCGGGAATTGGAGCAGATTCGCAATTTCCTGACCGGTCAGGCGCTGACTTCGGTGTTGGATTTGGCGTTTTCGTTTATCTTTCTGGCGGTGATGTGGTATTACAGCTCCACTCTGACTTGGGTGGTATTGGCTTCGTTGCCTGCCTATGCGTTTTGGTCGGCATTTATCAGTCCGATACTGCGGACGCGTCTGAACGATAAGTTCGCGCGCAATGCAGACAACCAGTCGTTTTTAGTAGAAAGCATCACTGCGGTGGGTACGGTAAAGGCGATGGCGGTGGAGCCGCAGATGACGCAGCGTTGGGACAATCAGTTGGCGGCTTATGTGGCTTCGGGATTTCGGGTAACGAAGTTGGCGGTGGTCGGCCAGCAGGGGGTGCAGCTGATTCAGAAGCTGGTGACGGTGGCGACGTTGTGGATTGGCGCACGGCTGGTAATTGAGGGCAAGCTGACGGTGGGGCAGCTGATTGCGTTTAATATGCTCTCGGGACAGGTGGCGGCGCCTGTTATCCGTTTGGCGCAGTTGTGGCAGGATTTCCAGCAGGTGGGGATTTCGGTGGCGCGTTTGGGGGATATTCTGAATGCGCCGACCGAGAATGCGTCTTCGCATTTGGCTTTGCCCGATATCCGGGGGGAGATTACGTTCGAACATGTCGATTTCCGCTATAAGGCGGACGGCAGGCTGATTTTGCAGGATTTGAACCTGCGGATTCGGGCGGGGGAAGTGCTGGGGATTGTGGGACGTTCGGGGTCGGGCAAATCCACACTCACCAAATTGGTGCAGCGTCTGTATGTACCGGAGCAGGGACGGGTGTTGGTGGACGGCAACGATTTGGCTTTGGCCGCTCCTGCCTGGCTGCGGCGGCAGGTCGGCGTGGTCTTGCAGGAGAATGTGCTGCTCAACCGCAGCATACGCGACAATATCGCGCTGACGGATACGGGTATGCCGCTGGAACGCATTATCGAAGCAGCCAAACTGGCGGGCGCACACGAGTTTATTATGGAGCTGCCGGAAGGCTACGGCACCGTGGTGGGCGAACAAGGGGCCGGCTTGTCGGGCGGACAGCGGCAGCGTATTGCGATTGCCCGCGCGTTAATCACCAATCCGCGCATTCTGATTTTTGATGAAGCCACCAGCGCGCTGGATTATGAAAGTGAACGAGCGATTATGCAGAACATGCAGGCCATTTGCGCCAACCGGACGGTGCTGATTATCGCCCACCGTCTGTCCACCGTTAAAACGGCACACCGGATCATTGCCATGGATAAAGGCAGGATTGTGGAAGCGGGAACACAGCAGGAATTGCTGGCGAAGCCGAACGGATATTACCGCTATCTGTATGATTTACAGAACGGGTAGAAGGCGGGGGATGGGCGTGTAGGCTGCTTTTTTCGTAACGTTCTGCGTTTTCAGACCGTCGTTTACTGGGTTTACTGACTGAAATGAAACCAAAGTGCAGGCTGCCGGAAAGACTTTTTCTGTCTTTTTAGGCAGCCTGCACTTCTTTTTCACTCATCTAGAGACCTTTGCAAAAATCCCCAAAATCCCCTAAATTCCCACCAAGACATT
>NZ_KV815451.1:0-669 GCF_001814225.1 Neisseria sp. HMSC070F02
CGGGTGGCGGCCGGGCGGTTTGTTGCTATGATACGGGAGTTCCGATATACAAGGGTGGGCTTCAGCCCACCAATCAACGACCGAAAAAGAAAAAACGTTGGGCTGAAGCCCACTCTACGCAATTACGCAACTGTTATCGTGGGGATGACGGGATTTTAGGTTTTTGTTTTTCTGTTTTTGCGGGAAGGATGGGTTTTAGGTTGCGGTCATTTATCGGAAAAGCAGAAATCGCTCCGCCGTCATTCCCGCGAAAGCGGGAATCTGAACACGTCCGTAGGGAAACCTATATCCCGTCATTCCCACGAAAGTGGGAATCTAGAACCTCTGAATTTTCAGACAACCTTTGAATATTGCCGCCGTCCCGCGTTCTAGATTCCCGCCTGCGCGGGAATGACGATTCATCAGTTTCCCGAAACGCCCGAAAAACCGAAACCGAGCAAACCGGATTCCCGCCTGCGCGGGAATGACGATTTATAAGTTTCCCGAAACGCCCAAAAAAACCGAAATCCGACAGGCAGGATTTTTGCTTTCGTGGGGATGACGGGATTTTAAGTTACGGTCATTTATCGGAAAAGCAGAAACTGCTCCGCCGTTATTCCAGCGAAGGCGGGAATCTGAACACGTCCGCACGGAAACCTATAGTGGATTAACAAAAATCAGGACAAGGCG
>NZ_KV815451.1:769-6464 GCF_001814225.1 Neisseria sp. HMSC070F02
CGCCGTACTGGTTTAAATTTAATCCACTATAATCCTGTTGCTTATGGAAAAATCAAAGTGCAGAGTTGGAAAGAGAGGCGCGATTTCAATATTGTAAAGCAGGATTTGGATTTTTCCTGCGGGGCGGCTTCGGTGGCGACGCTTTTGAACAATTTTTACGGGCAAAAGCTGACGGAAGAGGACGTGTTAAAAAAACTGGATAAGGAGCAGATGCCCGCGTCGTTTGAGGATATGCGGCGCATTATGCCTGATTTGGGTTTTGAAGCGAAAGGCTATGCCCTGTCTTTCGAGCAGCTTGCACAGTTGCAAATCCCCGTCATCGTGTATCTGAAATACCGCAAGGATGATCATTTCTCGGTATTGCGCGGTATAGACGGCAATACGGTTTTGCTTGCCGACCCGTCGCTGGGTCATGTTTCAATGAGCAGGGCGCAGTTTTTGGATGCTTGGCAAACCCGTGAGGGAAATTTGGCAGGTAAGATTTTGGCGGTTGTGCCGAAAGGGAGGGATGCCGGCGGGGATAAGGCGTTTTTCACACGCAGTCCGAAACGTCAGACGGAGTTTGCGGTCGGACAGGTAAAATGGTGGCGTGCTTATTGAAATTTCGACAAAGGTCGTCTGAAAACCGAAAATATGGTTTTCAGACGACCTTTGTTGTATTTGGTAACTATATGTTCCCGTTGTATAATTACGGATTTGCAATTCAATAATAAATACACAGGAACCGCCATGACAGAATCCATCACCCGCGACAGTATGCAATACGATGTCGTGATTGTCGGCGCAGGCCCATCGGGTTTGTCCGCCGCCATCAAACTCAAGCAGCTTGCCGAACAGAACGGGCGCGAAATCAGCGTTTGCGTGGTGGAGAAAGGTTCGGAGGCGGGTGCACATTCGCTGGCGGGCGCGGTTATCGATCCGATTGCGCTGAATGAGTTGATTCCCGACTGGAAAGAAAAAGGCGCGCCGCTGACGCGTACGGTAACGCAGGACAAAGTGTTGTTCCTGACTGAGAAAAAAGCGTTCAATCTGCCTATTACCCCAAATTTCGACAATCACGGCAACTACATCGTCAGCTTGGGCGAAGTCGTGCGCTGGTTGGCGGAGCAGGCGGAAAATATGGGCGTGGAAATCTATCCGGGCTTTGCCGCCGCCGAAGTGCTGTATCACGAAGACGGTTCGGTCAAAGGCATTGCAACCGGCAATATGGGCATTGGCAAAGACGGCGAGCCGACCGATTCATTCCAACCCGGCATGGAGCTTTGGGCGCAGCAAACCCTGTTTGCCGAAGGTTGTCGCGGTTCGCTTTCCAAACAAATCATCGAACGCTTCAAACTCGACCAAAACAGCCAGCCGCAAACTTACGGCTTGGGCATTAAAGAAGTTTGGGAAGTGCCGTCCGAACAGCATCAGCCCGGTTTGGTGGTGCACAGCGCAGGCTGGCCGCTGGACAGCAAAACCTACGGCGGCGCGTTTGTTTACCATTTCGATGACAACAAAGTCGCCGTCGGCTTCGTGGTCGGTTTGGACTATCAAAATCCTTATCTGTCGCCGTTTGAAGAGTTCCAACGTTTCAAAACCCATCCCGAAATCCGCAAAACCTTTGAAGGCGGCCGCCGCATTGCTTACGGCGCGCGTTCGCTGATTGAAGGCGGTTTGCAAAGCCTGCCGAAACTCTCGTTCAAAGGGGGCATTTTGGTCGGCGATGCGGCGGGTTTCCTCAATATGCCGCGCATCAAAGGCATTCATACCGCGATGAAATCCGCCATGCTCGCCGCCGAAGCCGTGTTCCCCTTGTTGGAAAACCTTGAAGAAGTGGAGGGTTTCGACAGCGGCAAAGAGGCGGCGGATTATCAGCAACGTTTTGAACAAAGCTGGCTGTATCAAGAGCTTTACGCCGCGCGCAACGTCCGTCCGTCATTCAAATGGGGCGTTTACCTCGGCTCGCTTTATACCGGCATCGACCAGATGATTTTCAGAGGCAAAGCCCCGTGGACCTTGAAACATCACGGTAAAGACAACGAGCAGCTCAAAAAAGCCGCCGCGTGCAAGCCGATTGCTTATCCGAAACCCGATGGCGTGTTGACCTTCGACCGCTTGAGCAGCGTCTTCCTTGCCAATCTCGCGCACGAAGAAAACCAGCCCGACCATTTGGTGCTGAACAATCCGCAAACGATGATAAACGTGAACTACAAAGAATACGCCTCGCCCGAAACGCGCTATTGTCCGGCGGGTGTGTACGAAATTATTGAAGAAAACGGCAATCCGCGCCTGCAAATCAACGCGGCAAACTGCGTGCACTGCAAAACCTGCGACATCAAAGACCCGACGCAAAACATCACTTGGATTTGCCCCGAAGGCGCGAGCGGGCCGAATTACGGCGGGATGTAAACCTTATTCCGCCGTTACGCCCGGTCAGGAATAAGGAATGGGGCAGTTGTTCAAACCTGCCCCGTTTGAACCCATAATATAGTGGATTAAACTTAAATCAGGACAAGGCGACGAAGCCGCAGACAGTACAGATAGTACGGCAAGGCGAGGCAACGCTGTACTGGTTTAAATTTAATCCACTATAAAAAATGCCGTCTGAACCTTGGCTTCAACGTTCAGACGGTATTTTTGTTTGGATTTATTTGAAAATATAGGTATCAGGCATATCGTCGAAACTGACAACCTTACCGCCTTTATCCTTTGCAAATTTTTCAGCCTGCTCCTTGTTGCCGAACGGTAGCGCGTCTTCCGCACCCATACCGCCGATAAAGCCGCTGTCGATGACGTAAAAGGCTTTTTTCGCATCCATCCACTCCGTGTCGGCATTGGGATTCGTCCAATCGGTAACATTGCCCATATCGGTAACGTAAATCACGCGGATGCCTTTAGGCTCTTCGGGCAGCTTGGTATAGCCGAACATCTGCTTGATGGTGGAGAACCAAACGGGCTGATCGGGTTTGCCGTTCAAGAAAATCTGGGCTTTGGGGCCGTTGTGTTCGGTCAGGTTCATACTGCAATAGTGTCCGACCGAACGGTCGCTAATCTGCTGGGGTAAAGGCGGCGGCCCCTCTTCCGCCTGCCGGCAGGCACTTAAGGCGAAAACGGCAATAATTGCCAACAGGGTTTTCTTCATATTTGTCGCTTTCTAAAAATTCCGGCTGCCAAAACAAGCGGAATGATAACCCATAAAACCTGCGCGGTCAGCAAAACGGGGACGGTCAGGCTGATTTGTCCGCTCAAACCCGCCATACCCGCATATAGTGGATTAAATTTAATCCACGATAATGCGGTCGGCGTGCCCGTCCAACTCGGCAAGGGCGTGGGTGCTGAGCAATACGGTCGCGCCGCGCCCGTTGAGTTCGCGCACGACTTCGTAAAACATTTGTCGTTATGCAGGGTCGAGGCCGGTTGTCGGTTCGTCAAACAGCAGGACTTTGGGCTCGCCCAGCAGGGCTTGTGCCAAGGCAAGGCGTTGGCGCATCCCTTTAGAATAAGTGCCGACGCGGCGGTGTGCCGCCTGTGAAATGCCGACGCGCTCAAGCAGCCCCCGGTTCTGCGTGAGCGGCTGTTTTTTAAGTTTGGCATAAAAATCCAGCGTTTCGATGCCGATCAGCGAAGGGTGCAGCGCAACGGTTTCGGGCAGGTAGCCGATTTGGCTGCGAAGCCGCGCCCCCGCTTTGCTACCGGTACGTTCGCCCAAAAGCATCACTTCGCCTTCGGTCGGGGTAATCAGCCCGAGTATCAGCTTCATAATGGTGGACTTGCCCGCGCCGTTGTGTCCGGCAAGCCCGACGCTTTCTCCTGCCTTCAAAACCAAATCGACTTGGTTGACGGCTTTTTGCGCCCCGAACCGTTTGGTTACCTTCCTCAATTCGACATGATGTGTGGTCATGGTTGTTCCTTTTGTGTTTTCAGACGGCATTTGAATCCGGATGCCGTCTGAAGCAGACTAGTTCAAAGAACCGTTTTCCGCCCTGCCCCATTCCGACTGCCGCGTTTCGACTTCTTTGAGTAGCTCGTCCTTCATCGCCTGATAACGGGTTTGAATTTTGGGGGCATAAGGCTTCATCAGCGGTTTGCTGTCCACCACGCCGCCAGGCAGAACGGCGGGAAACTGCGCCTGCGCCCATTTGACGATGCTGATTGCGGGACTGTTCATCAAGAGACGCGATACGGGCGCGCGCCAGATGATTTGGTCGATGATGCCGTTGGGCCGGTACGCGCTGTCGCCGAAGCCGTCGCCGTTCAAATCGAACGCGCTGTTGTCGCTCCAATAGTTGCCGTGTCCGCCCTCGCTCCAGTCGAGAAAGCGCGTGCTGACGTATTTGACCTGGCTTTCGTTGTTGATAAAGGAATTGTCGTGCAGTGACGTGCCTTCGATGGCGGCGGTAAAGTGTATGCCGATTTGGCAGTTTTCAAAATGATTGGCGGACAGTTTATCGTAGTTGGCATTGTAGGCAAAAACGCACTTGCCCGCTTTGTTGATAATGTTGTCGTGAATATCGGAATAGTTGACATAGTTGAGCATGATGCCTTGGTCGCGGCTGCCGACGGCGATATTGTCAAACACTTTGAGCCGCTCGGAAAACATCAGCACATAGCCCATATTGTTGCCCACGGAAATATTGCCGCTGATTTCGCTGTCGTTGGTGTACATATAGTGGACGGCGAAACGCAAATCGCTGAAGCGGTTGTTTTTATAGGTGTTGTGCGTGCTGGTATTGGAAAAAATGCCGTCCCGCCCTTTGGAAATATCGTTGCCGACGACCTGCGCGCCGGGCGCGTTCCAAACGGTAACGCCATTGCCGCGCTCGTTCACGCGCAAAGTCGCGTCGCCGACGATTTTATTCTCCCGCACCATCGCATCGGCAGAACCATGCAGATATACGCCGACCGAATTATCCAAAATATTGTTGTGTTCGATCAGGGCGCGCGGGGCGGTTTCTTCGAGATAAATACCGGCATCCATTGCAGGCAGGCTCATACCGGAACGGGTAACGGTCAGGTTGCGGAGCGTTACGTCCGGCGCGTGTACGGCTATGGTACGCCCGCTCCTGTCTCCTTCGATGGTTGCGGAACGGTCGGCAGGCCCTTCAATCGTAATCGGTTTGTCGATATAAAGTTTGGTTTGATATACGCCGGAAGCCAGTTTGAGCGTATCGCCCGCCCGGGCGCGGGCAAATGCGGGATACCGATCAGCATAATCGGTTCGTGATGATCGACCAGTTTCGCTCCGGCTATCGTGCCGTCATTTGCCAAAGCCATCAGCGTATCGATCGGTTTGCTCGAATAACCGCGCGTATTGACCGCATCGGTCGTGATATAGACCAAGCCCAACTGCTCATCGCCTTTGTAAACGCGGGCAACCATAGGCTTACCTTCCGGCTTGCTGTAACGGTCCGCACCCGGAAAAATTTCCGAAGGCTGTATTTTCGCCAGAAAATCAGGCAGACGCTCCGCATAAGCGGGCAGTGCCGCCGTCAAAAAGACAAAGGCGGCAAAAAACGCCGTTATCCGCGCCCGAAACGCGGACATACGTTTGATTGAAAAACAGGACATGACTATCCCCGATATACCGATACTCTTTAATATTGATATTATATGAATCATCTATCGGCGATTTTTTGATGCAAATCAAATTTACAAATCTTAAAACCAATCCGCATACGGGATAATATAGTGGATTAAATTTAAACCAGTACAG
>NZ_KV815451.1:6564-13633 GCF_001814225.1 Neisseria sp. HMSC070F02
CTTGTCCTGATTTTTGTTAATCCACTATACTTTGTGATTACATCGATATAATGTGGGATTTCACGATGTTGTCAGACAGCACAAAAATATGCCGTCTGAAACCCCTTCAGACGGCATCCTTTTCCGGCGCACCGTTATTTGTCCAAATGATAAATCTGCGCGACGGCATGAACCAAATCTTTATCTTCTTCCCCCGCCTTATTCAAAGTTTGGGTCGGCGAATGCAGCAGCTTGTTGGTCAGTTGGACGGACAGCCGTTCCAAAACCTCTTCTGCCGTTGCGCCTTTGGCAAGCTGTTTCATCGCATTTTCCAACACCTGCTTGCGCGCTTTCTCGCCCTCGTCCCGCAAGGCTTTAATCAAGGGGACGCTCTGCCTGCCCTGCTGCTGCCTGACAAATTCGGCAACCTTCTCGGATACCAGCGTTTCGGCGGCGGCGGCGGCCTTCTGCCTTGCCTCCTTGCCGCTTTGGACGATGTTGACCATATCGTCCACCGTATAAAGATAGGCATCGTTCAAATCGCCGACTTCCGCTTCAATGTCACGCGGCACTGCCAAATCAAGCATGAACAACGGCATACTCTGCCTTTGTTTCAATGCACGCTCCACCATGCCTTTGCCGACAATGGGCAACTGGCTTGCCGTTGAAGAAACCACTACGTCGTAATCGTGCAGAATGGCAGGCAGATCGGACAGCAGGCACGGTTCGGCGTTGACACCGAGCTTGTCGCACAACTCCTGTGCACGCGCCAGCGTCCGGTTGGCAACCGTCATCAGCCGGGGACTTTTGGCGGCAAAATAAGTGGCAACCAGCTCAATCATTTCGCCTGCGCCGATAAACAAGACATTCAAATCGCCGATGTCGGGAAAAATCTGTTCCGCCAATTTGACGGAAGCGGAAGCCATGGAAACCGAGTTTTCGCCGACGGCAGTATCGGTACGGACCTCTTTAGCAACAGAAAAGGTTTTTTGGAACAGGGCATTGAGTTTCTTACCCATACTTTCCTGCTCTTGAGCAACCCTGACCGCATCCTTAATCTGTCCTAAAATCTGCGGCTCGCCCAACACCATCGAATCCAAGCCGCAGGCAACGCGGAAGGCATGGCGCACGGTTTCCTGCATATCCAGCGCGTACAGATACGGACGGATTTCTTCAATCGGCAAACTGTGGTAATCGGCAAGCCATCGGATGATTTCTTCCGAATCACCGACGCAGTAAAGCTCGGTGCGGTTGCAGGTAGAAAGGATTACCGCCTCCGTTGCCGCATTGCTTCGGGCAAGATTGCGGACGGCTTTAGGCAGGGCGGCGGCGGCAAACGCCAGCTTTTCCCGTATGCTTAAAGGTGCGGTTTGATGATTGAGTCCGACAGCGGTAAGTTGCATGAAAAAATCGGTAAAGATGAATATAGACCGTTATTATAGCCTAACTGAACTTTGAAGACACAGACAAAAACTGCACTTCCAAACGCATCCTTGCCGTCTGAAAGTGCAGTTTCTCAAATCAGTCATCCCATTATCAGGATAGAGATTTAGTCCACTTCGCCCGCGTATTGTTCGGCAGTCAGCAGACCGTCGTAATCGGCAGGATTGACAGGTTTGATTTTGAAGAACCAGCCTGCGCCGTAAGAATCGCTGTTGGCAGTTTCCGGAGCACTTGGCAAATCTTCGTTGACGGCAACGACTTCGCCTGCAATCGGTGCGTACACGTCGGACGCGGCTTTTACAGACTCAACCACACCGGCTTGCTCTTCAGCGGCAAGGTTCGCGCCGACTTCGGGCAGCTCGACGAACACGATGTCGCCCAACAGCTCTTGCGCGTGGTGGGTAATGCCGACGGTAATCGTACCGTCTTCTTCAAGGCGCAGCCATTCATGGCTGGCAACGTATTTCAGTTCGGCCGGGATGTTGTTGCTCATGGTTTGATACTCCATTGATAGGGGTTATTTTCAGACGGCATCTGCATGAATCAATATCCACAGATGCCTTGTTCAATGCTTTCTACAAACGTCCGTATCGGACAACAATTAAAACCTGCTTTCAGACGGCATATGAAATGAAAATGCCGTCTGAACCGATATTAATCAAACTGTTTTTGACCGTTACGCACGAACGGCAACTTCAATACGCGCACGTCCACTTCCTTGCCACGCATCAGCACTTTAGCGGTATCGCCGTCAAAGTCTTTCGGTACGCGGGCGATGGCGATGGATTGTTTCAGGCTGGGCGAGAATACGCCGCTGGTGGTTTCGCCTTTGCCTTTGTCGGTCAACACTTCCATATGCGCGCGCAGGATGCCGCCTTTGCCGAGCAGCAAACCGACCTGTTTGACGGCAACGCCTTTTTCTTTCAATGCCAACAAGGCAGCTTTGCCGACAAAATCGCGGCTTTCGTCTTTCAAATCAACGGTCCAACCCATGCCTGCTTCGAGCGGGCTGGTATCGTCGTCCATATCGTTGCCGTAGAGGTTCATGCCGGCTTCCATGCGCAGGGTGTCGCGCGCGCCGAGACCGCAAGGTTGTACGCCTGCTGCTTGCAGGGCTTTGAAGAATGCGACGGCTTCAGTGCCCGGCAGAATCACTTCGACGCCGTCTTCGCCGGTATAGCCGGTGCGGGCGACAAACCAATCGTTGCCCAAGTCTGCACCTTGGAACGGTTTGAGGCCGTGAATCACATCCGCCCATTCGGGTTTGACGGTCAGGAGTTTTTCAATGGCTTTAGGGCCTTGCACGGCAAGCATGCCGAGGTCGTAGCGCGGATTAAAGGCAACGCCGAACTCTTGTCCGACTTTATGGAACTGGGCGGTGTCTTTTTCGCGGGTCGCGCCGTTGGACACGATGCGGTATTGGGTTTCAGCTTCATTGGTGCGGTAAACGATCAAGTCGTCAATCACGCCACCGTTGTCGTTGAGCAGCGCGGAATAAAGGGCTTTGCCGACGAAGGCGAGTTTGGCAACGTCGTTGGCAATCAGTTTGCGGAAAAAGGCTTTGGCATTTGCGCCTGCTACGTCGGTAACAAGCATGTGTGATACGTCGAACATACCTGCATCGGTGCGCACGGCTTCGTGTTCGGCGATTTGTGAACCATAATGGATGGGCAGCTCCCAACCGGCAAAATCGACCAGCTTCGCGCCTGCATCTTGATGGGCTTGATGAAATGGGGTGGTTTTCAGAGTAATCATTCTCAAGTTTCTCCGGATTTTTTGTTCAGATGCCACCCGCGCACCTGTGCGCGGATGACCCTATCTGTCCTTGAACCTGAGATTTTCGGCCGTATCCGCATGATGGTAAACCAGTCTGCTCACTGCTTTGCGCGGTTGTCTGAATGGTGGTTCAGACGGCCTTCTCCCCTTCGGTGGACGTTATTCCAACGCCGCTCTCCAGATTGTTTGTTTCAATGTGCAGTCCCTGATACCTGAGCGATTTAAGGGTGTCTGCGCCTTCGGTGGTTACATTGTAGTTGGGTGTAACACTCTCCTGCACATTTCCCGATTATGTCTTGAATCGGCGGTTTGGGCAAGCCGTCTTAAAAGAGATGCAAACCGACCGCCTCTGTTTTCACATGATTTTCCGAAAACAAAATTTGTCCCGGATGACGGTATAACTTTTTATATGTTAATATGGTCTCCATCTGTGCGGATTGCCGCAAACATACGGACAGACAATCCGAATTCCTTAAAACGGAACGCAAATATGCCCCAACTCACTTTAGACAAAACCGATATTAAAATCTTACAGGTTCTCCAGGAAAACGGCAGGCTGACCAATGTCGAACTGTCCGAACGTGTCGCACTTTCGCCTTCTCCGTGCCTGCGCCGTCTGAAGCAGTTGGAAGATGCCGGCATCGTCCGCCAATATGCCGCGCTGCTGTCTCCGGAATCCGTCAACCTGGGGCTTCAGGCATTTATCCGCGTTTCCATCCGCAAAGCAAAAGACGCGCGGGAAGACTTTGCCGCATCGGTTCGAAAATGGCCTGAAGTCTTGAGCTGCTTCGCCCTGACAGGGGAAACCGACTACCTGCTTCAGGCGTTTTTTACCGATATGAACGCGTTTTCCCATTTTGTTTTGGATACGCTCCTGTCCCACCACGGCGTACAAGATGCACAATCGAGCTTTGTTTTAAAAGAAATCAAACAAACCACCTCCCTGCCGCTCAACCACCTGCTGAAGGAATAGTGCCCTTCCCGATTTTCCCGCACGTGCAATCTGCAAACACATTTACATGACAATAATGAATATCAATACTTCCGAAAATAAAGATGCTGTTGCCGAACACACCGGACAATGGTTGGAAAAAGCCGTCATCGGTCTGAACCTGTGTCCCTTTGCCAAAGCC
This sequence comes from Neisseria sp. HMSC070F02, assembly GCF_001814225.1. NCBI lineage: Bacteria > Pseudomonadati > Pseudomonadota > Betaproteobacteria > Neisseriales > Neisseriaceae > Neisseria > Neisseria sp. HMSC070F02. The sequence goes on from NZ_KV815451.1 coordinate 10,896, forward strand.
CCCCACGTTAAAAACCTTGTCCGCATCGCGATCAGCGAAGCCAAACACCTTGACGGTTTTTTGGAAGACTTGGACGAAGAACTGCAGCGACTGGGCAATACACCCGCCACCGAACTGGAAACCACCCTGCTGGTTCACCCGACCCTATTTCCCGATTTCGACGTATTCAACGATATGCTCGATATTGCCGATGCCGCCGTTGTCGAAAACGGCTTGGAAGGCATCGTCCAAATCGCCCCGTTTCATCCCGATTTCCAATTTGAAGGCACGGATTCAGACGACATCGGCAACTACACCAACCGTTCTCCCTATCCGACGCTGCACCTCATCCGAGAAGACAGCATTGCCAAAGCCGCACAAGCCTTTCCCGACGCTTCGGCAATATTCGAACGCAATATCGCCCTGCTGGAAAAAATGGGACATGAGGGCTGGGTAAAACTCGGTATCACATCCTGCCCTTATCCGCACAATAAGAAAAATATTTCAAAATGATACGTTATCTTTTAATTGCCTGCGGCTGCATTTCCCTGCTGTTGGGTATCATCGGCATTTTTTTGCCGCTGTTGCCGACCACGCCGTTCGTACTGCTCTCCGCCGCCTGCTGGGCAAAGGCATCCCCGCGCTTTTACCGCTGGCTGCACCGGCACCGCTATTTCGGCCCGATGGTTCATAACTGGGAACAAAACGGCGCAGTGCCGCGCAAAGCCAAAATATTCGCCATCAGTATGATGACCGCATCCTGCCTGATAATGTTTTGGCAGTTTCCCCAACGCTGGTGGGTCGGGGCGGTTTCATCGGTTTTTTGTTCCCTTGTCGCCATATGGATGTGGCGCAGGCCCGAATCTTGAATGCCGTACTGAAAGGGATAAGGGCAAACAAACGGGGGGGGGGCAAACCTGTTTCATTGCAAATATATGTTAAAATAAATTCATTTTTCGTTTTCGATAGATTATTTATTAAAGACATATATTTATTTGTTTTAAATAAAATTATTTATCAAAAAGAACATATATTCCCAAGCACAGCAATCCGCCTTCCCGCCGCCTTCCGGTTTGGGAAACTGGTTTATCCTGATTATTTACTTTACAATCAATCGGAAAACTTTTTTCAAAAACAAACAGGCAGCACAGTCCGCCTATGTCCGGGCGGCACGGTGCCTGTATCACTCCCACGCGCCGCGCAAGGCAGTGCTTGAATCGAGGAAACACGATGCGCCACCTACCCCTGTTTTCACTAATGCTTTTCCCAGCATCGGTTTACGCCGCAGATTTGGACGGCGCAAACCTAAACCTGCTGTGGGGCCTGCCCTTTGCCCTGATTTTGCTGTCTATCGCATTGGGTCCCTTGTTTTTTTCGCATACCTGGCATCACCATTACGGCAAAATTACCGCCTTTTGGACATTGCTCTTCCTCATCCCGTTCAGTTTGGTTTTTGGCGCGTCCGCCGGTATCCATACCGTCGCACACGCACTCGTTGAAGAATACATCCCTTTCATCCTGCTGCTGCTTGCCCTGTACACCATTTCAGGCGGCATTTTGGTTTGGGGCGACTTGAACGGCACACCCAAGCTCAACACCGCCCTGCTTGCCGTCGGTACGGCACTTGCCTCTATCATGGGAACGACCGGCGCAGCAATGCTGATGATTCGTCCGCTGCTGAAAGCCAACCAAAACCGTACCCGCCGCGTGCACATCGTCATCTTCTTCATTTTCCTGGTTGCAAACATCGGCGGCGGTCTGACCCCTTTGGGCGACCCCCCACTCTTCCTCGGCTTCCTCAAAGGCGTAGATTTCATGTGGACGGTCAAACATATGTTCGCCCCCGTCCTGATCAGCACCGCTGTCCTGTTGACCGCCTTCTATTTCATCGACAACCGTTTCTTCAAACAGGAAAGCATTGCACAAGATACGCCGGCACAACAGGAAAAACCCGAAAAAATCGCCATCTTCGGCAAATGGAACTTCCTCCTGCTTTCGGGCGTGGTCGGCGCGGTTCTAATGTCCGGCCTTTGGAAACCCGAACACCCGGGATTTGAAATCCTCGGCAGCCGTTACGCCCTGCAAAACCTCGTCCGCGATGTCATCCTGATTGCATTGACCGCCGTATCTATGGCAATCACGCCCAAACAAGTCCGCGCAGGCAACGAATTCAACTTTGAACCCATCGCCGAAGTGGGCAAACTCTTCCTCGGCATCTTCATCACCATCTTTCCCGTCCTGAGCATTCTGAAAGCAGGCGAGGCAGGCGCGCTGGGCGGGGTGGTATCGCTGGTTCACGATACGGCAGGTCATCCGATTAATGTGATGTATTTTTGGATGAGCGGCATATTGTCGGCATTCTTGGATAACGCGCCCACTTATCTCGTTTTTTTCAATATGGCGGGCGGCGATGCCCAAGCCTTGATGACGGGTACCCTGTTTCATTCGCTGCTGGCGGTTTCTATGGGTTCGGTATTCATGGGCGCACTGACCTACATCGGCAACGCACCGAACTTCATGGTCAAGGCCATTGCCGAACAGCGCGGCGTACCGATGCCGACTTTCTTCGGCTATATGATGTGGTCGGTCGCCTTCCTGACACCCGTCTTCATCGTACATACCCTTATCTTTTTCGTTTTCAAACTGCTGTAAACGCTATGCCGTCTGAACATTCAGACGGCATTTTAAATTCCGGCATAATCAAATCAATATCCCCCCTTCCGACAATTATAGTGGATTAACAAAAATCAGGACAAGGC
>NZ_KV815451.1:13733-23536 GCF_001814225.1 Neisseria sp. HMSC070F02
AGGCAACGCCGTACTGGTTTAAATTTAATCCACTGTAAAAACGGCTTCCGCAAGGAAAAAAGCAGCAAATCTGACAAACAGGTACAATTCCTGATAGAATCTAACACTTTGCTACATTAATTTATTCAATGCTTTTGATGCCACGCGACACGGTATCAAAACACGCCGTTTTTACCTTAACCATCACAAGTAATGCAAATATATGATTAAAATCAAAAAAGGTCTAAACCTGCCCATCGCGGGCAGACCGGAGCAAGTCATTTATGACGGGCCCGTCATTACCGAAGTCGCGTTGCTTGGCGAAGAATATGCCGGTATGCGCCCCTCGATGAAAGTCAAGGAAGGCGATGCCGTCAAAAAAGGCCAAGTGCTGTTTGAAGACAAAAAGAATCCGGGCGTGGTGTTTACCGCGCCGGTTTCAGGCAAAATCGCCGCCATCCATCGCGGCGAAAAGCGCGTACTTCAGTCGGTCGTGATTGCCGTTGAAGGCAACGACGAAATCGAGTTCGAACGCTACGCGCCCGAAGCGTTGGCAAACTTAAGCGGCGAAGAAGTGCGCCGCAATCTGATCCAATCCGGTTTGTGGACCGCGCTGCGTACCCGTCCGTTCAGCAAAATTCCCGCCGTCGATGCCGCGCCGTTCGCCATCTTCGTCAATGCGATGGACACCAATCCGCTGGCGGCAGACCCTGTGGTTGTGATCAAAGAAGCCGCCGAGGATTTCAGACGCGGCCTGTTGGTATTAAGCCGCCTGACCGAGCATAAAATCCATGTTTGTAAGGCAGCCGGCGCAGACGTGCCGTCTGAAAATGCCGCCAACATTGAAACGCACGAATTCGGCGGCCCGCATCCTGCCGGTTTGAGTGGCACGCACATTCATTTCATCGAGCCGGTCGGTGCAAACAAAACCGTTTGGACCATCAATTATCAAGATGTGATTGCCATTGGCTGTTTATTTACAACAGGCCGTCTGAACACCGAACGCGTGATTGCCTTGGGTGGTTCTCAAGTCAACAAACCACGCCTCTTGCGTACCGTTTTGGGTGCGAAAGTATCGCAAATTACTGCGGGCGAATTGGTTGACGCGGACAACCGCGTGATTTCCGGCTCAGTATTGAACGGCGCGATTGCACAAGGCGCGCATGATTATTTGGGACGCTACCACAATCAGATTTCCGTTATCGAAGAAGGCCGCAGCAAAGAGCTGTTCGGCTGGGTTGCGCCGCAGCCGGACAAATACTCCATCACGCGGACGACCCTCGGCCATTTCCTGAAAAACAAACTCTTCAAGTTCACGACAGCCGTCAACGGCGGCGACCGCGCTATGGTTCCCATCGGCACTTACGAGCGCGTGATGCCCTTGGATATCCTGCCCACCCTGCTTTTGCGCGATTTAATCGTCGGCGATACCGACAGCGCGCAGGCATTGGGTTGCTTGGAATTGGACGAAGAAGACCTCGCTTTGTGCAGCTTCGTCTGCCCGGGCAAATACGAATACGGCCCGCTGTTGCGCAAAGTGCTGGAAACCATTGAGAAGGAAGGCTGATTATGGGCTTGAAACATTTTCTGGAAAAAATCGAACCGCACTTCCTGCCGGGCGGCAAACATGAAAAATGGTATGCCCTCTACGAAGCGGCGGCGACGATTTTCTACACATCCGGTGCGGTAACGCGCAAAGCGGCGCACGTCCGCGACGCGCTCGACTCCAAGCGCATGATGATTTTGGTGTGGCTGGCTTTGTTCCCCGCCATGTTTTACGGCATGTACAACGTCGGCGCACAGGCATTCGGTGCCTTAACGCCCGATTTGCTGCAACAAAGCATCGCCAACGACTGGCATTACACCCTTGCCGACGCTTTGGGCATCAATATGTCGTCTGAAGCGGGCGTGTTGGGCAAAATGCTGTTCGGCGCGATTTACTTTCTGCCGATTTACGCGACCGTATTTGTCGTGGGCGGTTTTTGGGAAGTCTTGTTCGCCACCGTGCGCAAACACGAAATCAACGAAGGTTTCTTTGTTACCTCGATTCTGTTTGCCTTAATCGTTCCGCCCACGCTGCCGCTGTGGCAGGCGGCTTTGGGTATTTCTTTCGGCGTTGTGGTTGCGAAAGAAGTATTCGGCGGTACGGGTAAAAACTTTATGAACCCTGCGCTGGCAGGCCGCGCCTTCCTGTTCTTCGCCTACCCCGCCAACTTGAGCGGCGATGCGGTTTGGACGGCGGTTGACGGCTATTCCGGCGCAACCGCGCTGGCGCAATGGGCGGCACACGGTGCAGACGGCCTGAAAAACGCCGTAACCGGTCAAACCATCACTTGGATGGACGCGTTTATCGGCAAACTGCCCGGCTCCATCGGCGAAGTCTCCACTTTGGCACTCTTAATCGGCGGCGCGTTTATCGTGTTTGCCCGCATCGCTTCTTGGCGCATTATTGCCGGCGTGATGATCGGTATGATTGCGATGTCTTCGCTGTTCAACTTCATCGGTTCGGACACCAACGCCATGTTTGCTATGCCTTGGTACTGGCATTTGGTCGTCGGCGGCTTCGCCATCGGTATGCTGTTTATGGCGACCGACCCTGTTTCCGCTTCCTTTACCAATGTCGGCAAATGGTGGTACGGTGCGCTGATCGGTGTGATGTGCGTGTTAATCCGCGTGGTCAATCCGGCTTACCCCGAAGGCATGATGTTGGCGATTCTGTTTGCCAACCTGTTTGCCCCGATTTTCGACTATTTCGTCGCACAAGCGAACATCAAACGCAGAAAGGCGCGCAGCAATGGCTAAGAAATTCGATAAAGACAGCTTCAGCGGCACGCTGATTGTCGTGTTGGCGGTCAGCCTGATTTGCTCGGTCATCGTTGCCGGTGCGGTCGTCGGCTTGAAACCCATCCAAGAGAAACAAAAACTCCAAGACAAACAAGGCTATATCTTGAGCGTAGCCGGTTTGATGGATAAAAACACCGACATTAGCAAAACCTTTGCCGAGCGTATCGAGCAACGTGTTGTCGATTTGGCGACCGGCGAATATGTGAAAGACGCGCCGAAAGACTTCAGCGCGCGTGTTGCTGCCAAAGATCCCGCGCAAAGCATCCAAATCAAACCCGAAGACGATTTGGCAGGCATCAAAAGCCGTGCCAAATACACTGAGGTTTATTTGGTAAAAGGTGAAGACGGCAAAATCGGGCAAATCATCCTGCCTATGCACGGCAACGGTTTGTGGTCGGTCATGTACGGCTTCGTCGCCATCCAACCTGACGGCAACACCATCAATGGCATTACCTACTACGAACAAGGCGAAACCCCGGGCTTGGGCGGCGAAATCGGCAATCCTTTGTGGCAGCAAAAATTCGTCGGCAAAAAACTGTTTGACGGACAAGGCAAACTCGCCCTGCACGTCGGCAAAGGCGCGGGTTCGGACAAAGAACACGGCGTAGATGCCCTCTCCGGCGCATCGCTGACATCCAAAGGCGTGCAAGGTTCGTTCGCCTACTGGTTCGGCGAAAACGGCTATATCCCCTACCTGAACAAATTGAAATCAGCAGGAGCGCAATAATGGCTGATATGAAACGCTTGAAACACTTAATGTTTTCACCCTTTATCGACAACAACCCGATTGCCTTGCAGGTTTTGGGGATTTGTTCGGCTTTGGCGGTTACCACCAAACTTCAGACGGCCATCGTGATGGGTATTTCCGTAGCTTTGGTAACCGGTTTTTCCAGCTTCTTCATTTCGCTGGTACGCAACTACATCCCCAACAGCATCCGTATTATCGTGCAAATGGCGATTATCGCGTCGCTGGTTACGCTGGTCGACCAACTCTTGCAGGCATTTGCCTACGAATTGTCCAAACAGCTTTCCGTATTCGTCGGTCTGATTATTACCAACTGTATCGTGATGGGCCGCGCCGAAGCATTTGCGATGAAAGAGCCGCCGCTGGAAAGCCTGATCGACGGCATCGGCAACGGCGCGGGCTACGGGATGATGCTGCTTGTCGTCGCCACCGTCCGCGAACTGATCGGCTCGGGCAAACTCTTGGGCTACACCGTTTTCCAAACCGTGCAGGACGGCGGCTGGTATCAGACCAACGGCTTGTTCCTGCTCGCCCCCAGCGCGTTCTTCATCATCGGCTTTTTGATTTGGGGACTGCGTACCTGGAAACCCGAACAGGCGGAGGAATAAGCTATGGAACACTATTTGAGCCTCTTCATCAAATCCGTCTTCATTGAAAATATGGCACTATCCTTCTTTTTGGGTATGTGCACGTTTTTGGCGGTATCCAAAAAAGTATCCACCGCATTCGGTTTGGGTGTGGCGGTAATTTTCGTACTCGGGCTGTCCGTCCCTGTCAACCAACTCGTTTACTCGCTGCTCAAAGACGGCGCGATTGTCGAAGGCGTGGATTTGACCTTTTTGAAATTCATCACCTTCATCGGCGTGATTGCCGCTTTGGTGCAGATTTTGGAAATGTTCTTGGATAAATTCGTCCCCGCCCTCTATAACGCGTTGGGCATCTACCTGCCGCTGATTACCGTGAACTGCGCGATTTTCGGCGCCGTATCGTTTATGGCGCAACGCGAATACAACTTCGGCGAGTCCGTTGTATACGGCTTCGGCGCGGGCTTGGGCTGGATGTTGGCGATTGTCGCTTTGGCGGGCATTACCGAAAAAATGAAATATTCGGACGCTCCCAAAGGCCTCAAAGGCTTGGGCATTACCTTTATCGCCGCCGGCCTGATGGCGATGGCGTTTATGTCGTTCTCCGGCATCCAGTTATAAGAAAGGGACCGGTATGGAGATTATTTTAGGTATCGTGATGTTTACCGTCATCGTTTTGGTTTTGGCACTGATGATTCTATTTGCCAAATCCAAACTGGTCAGCGAAGGCGACATCACCATCAAAGTCAACGGCGAAAAAGAGCTGACGATGCCCGCCGGCGGCAAACTCTTGGGCGCGCTTGCCAACGAAGGCATCTTTATCCCCTCCGCCTGCGGCGGGGGCGGTTCGTGCGGACAATGCCGCGTCGTCGTAAAAAGCGGCGGCGGCGACATCCTGCCGACCGAGCTGTCCCACATCAGCAAACGCGAAGCACGCGAAGGCTGCCGTCTGTCGTGCCAAGTCAGCGTCAAAACCGACATGGACATCGAAGTGCCCGAAGAAGTGTTCGGCGTGAAAAAATGGGAATGCACCGTCATCTCCAACGATAACAAAGCCACGTTCATTAAAGAACTCAAGCTTGCCATTCCCGAAGGCGAAGAAGTCCCCTTCCGCGCCGGCGGCTACATTCAAATTGAAGCTCCTCCTCACACTGTTGCCTACAAAGACTTCGACATTCCTAAGGAATATCACGAAGACTGGGACAAATACAATTTGTGGCAATACGTTTCCAAAGTGGACGAGCCGATTTTGCGCGCCTACTCTATGGCTTCATACCCTGAAGAAAAAGGCATCATTATGCTGAACGTGCGTATCGCCACGCCGCCCCCACGCGTACCTGATGCGCCTCCGGGACAAATGTCGTCCTACATCTGGTCGCTCAAACCCGGTGATAAAGTAACGATTTCCGGTCCGTTTGGCGAATTCTTTGCCAAAGATACCGATGCCGAAATGGTATTTATCGGCGGCGGCGCGGGTATGGCTCCGATGCGTTCCCACATTTTCGACCAGCTGAAACGTTTGAACTCCAAACGCAAAATTACCTTCTGGTATGGTGCACGTTCCAAACGCGAGATGTTCTATGTCGAAGACTTCGACCAACTCGCGGCAGAATTCCCGAACTTCACGTGGCACGTCGCCCTGTCCGATCCGCTGCCTGAAGACAACTGGGACGGTTACACAGGCTTCATTCACAACGTGGTTTACGAAAACCACCTGAAAAATCACGAAGCGCCGGAAGACTGCGAATTTTATATGTGCGGGCCTCCGATTATGAACCAGTCCGTCATCAAAATGCTCAAAGACTTGGGTGTGGAAGACGAAAACATCCTCTTGGACGATTTCGGCGGCTAACAGACAAAAAGGAAGAAACTTCGGTTTCTTCCTTTTTTTATCCGATACCGTCCGAACACCCTTCAGACGGCATCCGCCCATACCAGTATCAATATCGTTGAACTTCCATTTTTACCCTGCGGCGGATGTGCGGTTAAATATTCTGGCGGAAAAGCAAAGAAGTATACTTCTTTTTAGTTATGGTTGATTCCATAACTAAAAAAGTATCGATAAACCCATTTTGCGAGGTACGGATAATGTCTGACAGCTTTGAAAACAGCCCCGAATACGATGATTGGATTGAATCGGGCGGTCGTGATGAAGATTACGAATACTACTACAATAAATGGCAACGCAGGACGCGCTGACCATTAAACCTTGACAAACCGGTTGGTAAAACACCGGTTTGTTTTTTATAGTGGATTAAATTTAAACCAGTACGGCGTTGCCTCGCCTTGCCGTACTATTTGTACTGTCTGCGGCTTCGTCGCCTTGTCCTGATTTAAATTTAATCCACTATATTACCGCCACCTAAACGACGGGCGATGCCGTCCGAACACCCTTCAGACGGCATCGGCATAGAAACATACCGGCCGTTTTGCGATATAATTCAAACCATTTGCCAAAACCGTCAAACACTATGCCGTCTGAAACACGCCTGCCGAACTTTATCCGCACCTTGATATTTGCCCTGAGTTTTATCTTCCTGAACGCCTGTTCGGAACAAACCGCGCAAACCGTTACCCTGCAAGGTGAAACGATGGGCACGACCTATACCGTCAAATACCTTTCAAACAATCGGGACAAACTCCCCTCCCCTGCCGAAATACAAAAGCGCATCGATGACGCGCTTAAAGAAGTCAACCGGCAGATGTCCACCTATCAGCCCGACTCCGAAATCAGCCGGTTCAACCAACACACAGCCGGCAAGCCCCTCCGCATTTCAAGCGACTTCGCATACGTTACTGCCGAAGCCGTCCGCCTAAACCGCCTGACACACGGCGCGCTGGACGTAACCGTCGGCCCTTTGGTCAACCTTTGGGGATTCGGCCCCGACAAATCCGTTACCCGTGAACCGTCGCCGGAACAAATCAAACAAGCAGCATCTTATACGGGCATAGACAAAATCATTTTGAAACAAGGCAAAGATTACGCCTCCTTGAGCAAAACCCACCCCAAAGCCTATTTGGATTTATCTTCGATTGCCAAAGGCTTCGGCGTTGATAAAGTTGCGGGCGAACTGGAAAAATACGGCATTCAAAATTATCTGGTCGAAATCGGCGGCGAGTTGCACGGCAAAGGCAAAAACGCGCGCGGCGAACCGTGGCGCATCGGTATCGAGCAGCCCAATATCGTCCAAGGCGGCAATACGCAGATTATCGTCCCGCTGAACAACCGTTCGCTTGCCACTTCCGGCGATTACCGTATTTTCCACGTCGATAAAAACGGCAAACGCCTCTCCCATATCATTAATCCGAACAACAAACGACCCATCAGCCACAACCTCGCCTCCATCAGCGTGGTCGCAGATAGCGCGATGACGGCGGACGGCTTGTCCACAGGATTATTTGTTTTAGGCGAAACCGAAGCCTTAAAGCTGGCAGAACAAGAAAAACTCTCTGTTTTCCTGATTGTCAGGGATAAAGGCGGCTACCGCACCGCCATGTCTTCCGAATTTGAAAAACTGCTCCGCTAAACATACAAACCGATTAGGAAACACCATGAAAACCCTGCTCCTTACCTTCGGCATCTTCCTGACCGTCATCATCGGTATGGCGGTCGGCTATATTTTCTCCAAACGCAGCATCAAAGGCAGTTGCGGCGGCATTACTGCCTTGGGTATGAAAAAAATGTGCGACTGCGACACACCTTGCGACACCCTGCAAAAGAAACTGGATGAAGAAAAACAGGCAGGCGGCATACGGGTTGACCGTTAACACCGAAACAAAATGCCGTCTGAAGCCCGACAGGCGGGTTCAGACGGCATTGCCGCTTTACTTCGATCGGTTTATACGCAAAACGCGCTTCAGGAAATAAATCAGATTATTCCCCAGACGCCTTCAGGCTTCCTTCTGTGCCACCGTAACCATAGCCGGGCGCAACACGCGGTCGGACAGCGTATAACCCTTCTTCATCACGCCCACCACGGTATTGGGTTCCTGTTCGCTTGCCACCGCCTGCATCGCCTGATGGATATTCGGATCGAGCTTATCGCCCGCTTTAGGATTGATTTCCTTGATTTGCGTAGCATCAAATGCTTTCTGCAACTCGTTCAAAGTCATCTGCACGCCCATTTTCAGCGCATCGAAATTGCCGCTCTGATCCAAAAGCGCCATTTCCAGATAATCCTTGACCGGCAGCATTTCCACGGCAAACTTCTGTCCGGCGAACTTGTGCGTATCCGCAATTTCCTGCTGGTGGCGGCGGCGCAGGTTTTGCTCGTTTGCCAAAGTGCGCAGCTGCTCGTCTTTCAACTGCGCTTCCAGCTCGGCAATCCGCGCCTGCAAATCCTCATAAGCCGGCTCTGCGGCAGCCTGTTCCTGCACACCGTCCGCATTTCCTACTGTCTCGACGGTTTCCACCGCCTCCACATTTTCAACCGCTTCTTCACTGTTTTGCTGCTGTGTCTGTTCGCTCATATCGTATCCCTTAAAACAAATTGGAAATCAAAATCCAGTTATTACCCGCGCAAGATAAGGACATTTTCAAGAAACTTCAAGCAAAAGCAGAGAATTTCAAATTCATTTTCAAATCCCCTACCGAAAAAATAATATAGACGGTAAGATACTGCCGACCATATCGATTTTCAAACATCATCACTCATGAAAAAAGACCATTTAAACACAACCGGTTTCGACCTCTGGCACACCATCCGCGAAGAAACCGCGGCCGCGGTCTCCGCCGAACCGATGCTGGCAAGTTTTTTGCACCAAACCGTGTTGCGCCACGAGTCCCTCGGCTCCGTCCTTGCCTACCACCTTTCCAGCAAACTCGGCAGCCCGATTATGGACGTGCGCGCGCTGTTTGAAATCTACCAGCAGGCGTTGGGCAGCGACACCCAAATCGGCAAATGCGTCGAAGCAGACTTAAAAGCCATCTACGAACGCGATCCCGCCTGCGACGAATATTCGCTGCCGCTTTTATATTTCAAAGGCTTCCACGCGATTCAGGCACACCGCATCAACCACCGGCTGTATCTCGACGGGCGCAAAACGCTGGCGTATTTCCTGCAAAACCGTATGTCCGAAGTATTCGGCGTGGACATCCATCCCGCCGCCCGTTTCGGATACGGGCTGATGCTCGACCACGCCACCGGCTTTGTTGCCGGCGAAACCGCCGTGTTGGGCAACAATATTTCGATTTTGCACGGCGTAACGCTCGGCGGTTCGGGCAAAGAAGGCGGCGACCGCCACCCTAAAATCGGCGACGGCGTGATGATCGGCGCAAACGCCTCGATATTGGGCAATATCCGCATCGGCAGCAATGCCAAAATCGGGGCGGGCAGCGTCGTGGTTTCAGACGTGCCGCCGTCCATCACGGTTGTCGGCGTACCCGCCAAACCCGTGGCGCGATCGCTCAAAACACCGTCGGCGGATATGGATCAAAATATCCAGTTTGCCGAAATCGACTTTATGATTTGAATATCCGCACCAATGCCGTCTGAAACGCCAAACGGGCTTCAGACGACATTGCCCGCTTCAAGCCTGCGCCTTGATATGCCGCCGATGTCGGCACTTGCCAGTCGGACAAAATGCCTTTTATTCGATACACCCGATTCCCACGCAACCGGAAATATAGTGGATTAACAAAAATCAGGACA
>NZ_KV815451.1:23636-29981 GCF_001814225.1 Neisseria sp. HMSC070F02
AACGCCGTACTGGTTTTTGTTAATCCACTATAACCGATTTCCTTATAAACGGGCGGAGTCGGGCGATGATTCGGACAAAGCCTATTTCAAAAGCAAAATCAGCAGCAAAACAACCGCAATCACAGCCAGCCACAGGCTTTGCCGCTGCTGCACTTTGACCAAATGGATATAGGCATCACGCATTTCCTGCTGGCGGTTTTCATCAATCAACGCACTGATTTTGCGCGGCAATGAAGGAATGATTTGCGCCCAGTCGGGGGCTTCGTTTTTGAGGTTGCGCCAAAGGGCTTTAGGGCCGACCTGCCCGTTCATCCATTTCACCAAAAACGGTTTGGCGGTTTTCCACAAGTCCAAATCGGGATCAAGCTGCCGTCCCAAGCCTTCGATGTTGAGCAGCGTTTTTTGCAGCAATACCAGCTGCGGCTGGATTTCGACATTGAAGCGGCGGCTGACTTCAAACAGGCGCATCAGCACCAAGCCGAAGGAAATCTGCGAAATCGGTTTGTTGAACACTGGTTCGCACACGGCGCGGACAGCCGCTTCCAACTCTTCCGCGCGCGTGTCGGCGGGCACCCAGCCCGATTCGATGTGGGCGGTGGCGACGCGCCGGTAATCGCGGTTGAAGAAGGCGAGGAAGTTGATGGCGAGATAACGTTTGTCGTAATCGGTCAGCGTGCCGACGATGCCGAAATCGAGGGCGATGTAGCGGTTGTCGGCGGCAACCAAAATATTGCCGGGGTGCATATCCGCGTGGAAAAAGCCGTCGCGGAAAACTTGCGTGAAAAAGATTTCCACGCCGTAATCGGCAAGTTTGTGCAAATCAATGCCGTCTGCTTTGAGTTTAGCGATGTCAGATACCGGTGTACCGTCCATCCATTCGATGGTCAGTACGTCGCTGGTGCAGTAGTCGTAAAACACCTTCGGCACAATCAGCATATCGCTGTTTTGGAAATTGCGTCCGAGTTGTCCGGCATTGGCGGCTTCGCGCATCAAATCCAACTCGTCGTGCAGATATTTGTCGAACTCCGCCACCACTTCGCGCGGCTTCAGACGCCTGCCGTCGGCAAACAGACGCTCGACCCAAGCCGCGCCGAAACGCATCAGCGACAAATCCTGTTCGATAAGGGGCAAAAGGTTGGGGCGCAAAACTTTGACAGCCACTCGTTCGCCCGAATGCAGGCGGGCTTTGTGTACTTGGGCGATGGACGCGCTGGCGATGGGCTCGGTTTCAAATTCCGCATACAGCTTTTCGATGGGCTGACCCAGCGATTTTTCGATTTGTTCACGCGAAAGCCGCGCGTCAAAAGGCGGCACTTTGTCTTGCAGCTTTGCCAGTTCGACGGCGTAATCGTGCGGAATCAAATCGGGGCGTGTGGACAAAACCTGCCCGAACTTGATGAAAATCGGCCCCAGGCTTTCCAAGGCAAGGCGCAGACAGACGGCAGGCGGTTCGTTTTTCAATTTGGACGACTGCGGCATCATTTTCAGCAGAGCGCATATCCAACCGCTACCCATCAGCGAAGCACACAGACCTGCCAGCCGATAGCGGTAAAAAGTCCCGACAATGACCGTCAGGCGTTTCAACCATTTCATATATAAAATCCCGAATACAGCATTTATCGGACAATCAAAAAATCTTACCGAGCAGATAGCCCAAAAAGGCAATCAGCAGCCCGAAAAGCAGCGGTTTGATATTGCGGGTCGGCGGTTCAGGTTGCGAAGGTGCGGAAATATCATCTTCCCGCCCGCCATGAAGTTCAAGATATTCGGGCATTTCCCCATCCGCGCCCTCTCCTTCGCCCTCACCTTCCTCCGGCGGCACGACCGTTTCTAACTCCATATGTAGTGGATTAACAAAAATCAGGACAAGACGACGAAGCCGCAGACAGTACAGATAGTACGGAACCGATTCACTTGGTGCTTAGCACCTTTAGAGAATCGTTCTCTTCGAGCTAGGGCGAGGCACAACGCCGTACTGGTTTTTGTTAATCCACTATATCTCCGGGTAATAATATCCAAACCCAAATAGCTGAAATAATCGTGCAACTCTTCCCGTTTCGCCCAAGTGCATTTTTCCTCAACCAGCACTTGAGGTTTGGAATCGAGCGATTCGATCAATCCTTCCGCCTTTTCCTCGCCGAGATTCTCCCTGAGGCACTCCCGGATAAGCCCGCGATCCACTTGGGGCGGGTAGGAAACATATACATCGTACAAATCATTTCGGTAATCTTTACTCATCTCAATCATAAGGGAACAAATACGCCTGATACCGTTCCGCCCGTTCCTTTCGGGAAACCCGATTCATCTTCAAACAATCGGATTATATGTGAATTCATCCCGATAATATATTTTCCAAAAGTAAAAATGCCGTCTGAACGTTCAGACGGCATCACACAAACCAAGCGGTCATACGGAAAACGACGATCCGCAACCGCAGGTTGTTTCCGCATTCGGATTGCGGATGACGAAT
The DNA here is from genome assembly GCF_001814225.1 of Neisseria sp. HMSC070F02. Classification (NCBI taxonomy): domain Bacteria; kingdom Pseudomonadati; phylum Pseudomonadota; class Betaproteobacteria; order Neisseriales; family Neisseriaceae; genus Neisseria; species Neisseria sp. HMSC070F02. Next base: position 26,107 of record NZ_KV815451.1, read on the forward strand.
TGCGAACCCTGCAAACTTTCCGTATAGTCGATTTCCGCACCGACCAGATATTGATAGCTCATCGGATCGACCAAAAAGACCAAACCGTTTTTCTCAATTTCAAAATCGTCGTCGTTTTTGATTTCGTCAAAAGTAAATCCGTACTGGAAACCCGAACAGCCGCCGCCATTGACAAAAACCCGCAATTTCAAATCGGGATTGTTTTCTTCGGCAATCAAATCGGCAACTTTGGCACAGCAGCTGTCAGTAAAAATAATAGGGCTTTCATCCGACATGGTGTTATTCCTTAATATAATATTTTCTGCATTCTCTCTCAAACCCCCTTTAAAGGCAAGCAGGCTTCGCCTTTGAAAAAGGAATTGTTCCAATAGATAAGTTTGACCGCCTGCAATTTCAAGCCCCAAACTCAAATCGTCCTGCCGAACCACTCGACACGCCCGATAATCTCCACATCATCGGTCAAATCGTTCAAATTGATTTCAAAAGCAGGATAAGCCTCGTTTGCAGAAATCACATTGATAATCCCGCCCGGTACAATCTGTAAACGTTTAACCAGCAGATTTTCATTAATCCGCAACACATACAGACCGTCCCTCGGCGTATTTTCACCATGATTGACCAAAATCGAATCGCCGTCATTCAAAACCCCCTCCATCGAATCCCCCTTGACGGAAATTACAGACAGGTTTTTCGTATCGCGGGTAACATAATTCTCAATCCAATGCCGTCTGAACGCCATTGTAAATACCGGTTCCTCATGATCGACAAACTGCCCGTATCCCGCAGCCGCCCGAATATCATATCTCGGCACAAAGACAAACTCGTCCGTATCGACTTCATTGCCCAAAGTATCGTAAGCAAGGGATTTTTTTGGGGCTTCATCCGGAAACGGATTACCCTCCCCGGTCAGCAGCCAATCGATACTACACCCCTTCAACTGCTTGATTTTTTTCAATGTTTCAGACTTTGGCAGACCGCCTTCATTCCATATCCTGCTGAAGCCCGCAATCGTCATTTCAATATCGGATGCGATTTTTGCCTGCCTCGCTTCGCTTTTCCATAAAAAAACCAGTCTGTCTTTAAAGGTTTCCATAAATATCCTTCCACTCCCCTTCATTCAATCATCTAAAGTAAACATGAAATATATTTTACCTTAGCTATCCAAAAAACGGAACAATTATGATAAACTAAATTTAAATTATGATTTTTCTTACTTAATACATAATTTTTCAGATTTTTCCATAGGTTTAATCCTGAATTGACAGAAAAAGGATAGAAAAATGAAGAAAACCGGCAAATATCTTATCTATACTGCGGCATTTACCGCATTCTGCTTTGCCTTCCAAGAAAACCGTTCTGAAGCCAAACAGCCCGACATCACTTTATCCGCATCCCTGTGCGAACAATTCAACATACTGAACGCCAAAGATATGGATGCAGAACAAGTCTCCCTTTCCAAAGAATGCGACATCATCGAGTCTTCACACGACTGGGAAAAAGAGTACGGCAACTTGAACGAACAGGAAATGCTCGCCGGCATCGTCTATGAATAAACCTGCCTGCCATTTGAAACATTATGCTTGAATGCATTGGAGCCAAATGTATTAAATCAAATATAAAACCAATATATTCATAAAGTTATATACTTATAGCCATGCTGTAGCTTGAAACAGCCCGCCGCCCGCCCTATTTACAGCCCATCGGGACAAAATGTTCCAACATATTTCTCAAAATAAGCAAAATCAAATAGGATTATCCACATGGCAAAAGTAATCGGTATCGACTTAGGTACAACCAACTCTTGTTTGGCCATTTCCGAAAACGGTCAAACCAAAGTGATCGAAAACGCAGAAGGCGCACGCACCACGCCGTCCGTTATCGCTTATTTGGACGGCGGCGAAATCCTCGTCGGCGCGCCTGCCAAACGCCAAGCCGTAACCAACGCTAAAAACACTATTTACGCCGCCAAACGTTTGATCGGCCACAAATTTGAAGACAAAGAAGTCCAACGCGACATCGAATCTATGCCTTTTGAAATCATCAAAGCCAACAACGGCGACGCATGGGTGAAAGCGCAAGGCAAAGAGCTGTCTCCTCCTCAAATTTCCGCAGAAGTCCTGCGTAAAATGAAAGAAGCCGCCGAAGCTTACTTGGGCGAAAAAGTAACCGAAGCCGTGATTACCGTTCCGGCCTACTTCAACGACAGCCAACGTCAAGCTACCAAAGACGCAGGCCGTATCGCCGGTTTGGACGTGAAACGCATCATCAACGAGCCGACCGCAGCCGCTTTGGCATTCGGTATGGACAAAGGCGACAACAAAGACCGCAAAGTAGCCGTATATGACTTGGGCGGCGGTACTTTCGATATTTCCATCATCGAAATCGCCAACCTCGACGGCGACAAACAATTTGAAGTATTGGCTACCAACGGCGATACTTTCTTGGGCGGTGAAGACTTCGACCAACGCTTGATCGACTACATCATTGACGAGTTTAAAAAAGAACAAGGCATTGATTTGAAACAAGACGTCATGGCTCTGCAACGTCTGAAAGAAGCTGCCGAAAAAGCCAAAATCGAATTGTCCAGCGGCCAGCAAACCGAAATCAACCTGCCGTACATCACCATGGACGCAACCGGCCCGAAACACTTGGCGATGAAAATTACCCGCGCCAAATTCGAAAGCCTGGTTGAAGACCTGATTGCCCGCTCTATCGAGCCTTGCCGCACCGCATTGAAAGATGCCGGTCTGAGCACTGGCGACATCGACGACGTGATTTTGGTCGGTGGTCAAAGCCGTATGCCGAAAGTACAAGAAGCCGTTAAAGCCTTCTTCGGCAAAGAGCCGCGCAAAGACGTGAACCCTGACGAAGCTGTCGCCGTAGGCGCAGCGATTCAAGGCGAAGTGTTAAGCGGCGGCCGCAGCGACGTATTGCTGCTGGACGTAACCCCTCTGTCCTTGGGTATCGAAACCATGGGCGGCGTGATGACCAAGCTGATTCAAAAGAACACAACTATTCCGACTAAAGCGTCGCAAGTGTTCTCTACCGCCGAAGACAACCAAAGCGCAGTAACCATCCACGTACTGCAAGGCGAACGCGAACGCGCTTCTGCCAACAAATCTTTGGGTCAGTTCAACTTGGGCGACATCGCACCTGCACCGCGCGGTATGCCGCAAATTGAAGTTACTTTCGACATCGACGCCAATGGTATCTTGCACGTTTCTGCCAAAGACAAAGGCACCGGTAAAGCAGCCAACATTACCATCCAAGGTTCTTCAGGTTTGAGCGAAGAAGAAATCGAACGCATGGTGAAAGATGCCGAAGCCAATGCTGAGGAAGATAAAAAGCTGACTGAATTGGTCGCTTCCCGCAACCAAGCCGAAGCCCTGATTCACTCCGTGAAAAAATCTTTGGCCGACTACGGCGACAAACTCGACGCTGCCGAGAAAGAAAAAATCGAAGCCGCGCTGAAAGAAGCCGAAGAAGCCGTGAAAGGCGACGACAAAACCGCCATCGATGCCAAAGCCGAAGCACTGGGCACAGCCAGCCAAAAACTGGGGGAAATGGTTTACGCTCAAGCACAAGCTGAAGCCCAAGCAGGCGAAAGCGAACAAGCCAATGCTTCTGCAAAGAAAGACGATGATGTCGTAGATGCCGACTTTGAAGAAGTAAAAGACGACAAAAAATAATTGATGCCGTCTGAAAAAAGCGCGAACCGTTTGATTCGCGCTTTTTTCAATTGAGATAAAAGACCATAGCATAACAGAGGTTCCAAATTCATCTACCGTGATATTCCCAAGCCCAAGTTCTAACTGTTATATCGGTTCTCTGGAAATTTTTTATATAGTGGATTAAATTTAAACCAGTACAGCGTT
>NZ_KV815452.1:0-226 GCF_001814225.1 Neisseria sp. HMSC070F02
AAAGCGGGAATCCAGCCCCCAACGCAACAGGAATCCATCGGAAAAAACAGAAACCCCAAAACCGTCATTCCCGCAAAAGCGGGAATCCAGCAAACGAAAAATCACAGGAATCCATCGGAAAAACAGAAACCAAACAGACAAGATTCCCGCCTGCGCGGGAATGACGCGGGAGCGGGGGTCGTCATTCCCGCGAAAGCGGGAATCCAGCCCCCAACGCAACAGGAAT
>NZ_KV815453.1:0-2072 GCF_001814225.1 Neisseria sp. HMSC070F02
CCTTATATATTGCGTCCCTAAGAAGGGACGATTAACAAAAATTAACGTCCTTTACTTTCTACAAGTAACAGGGCTTTTTTTTGCCCGTTTTTGAGGATTCGCACCATGGAAGATAAGCAAGGGATGACAAAGGCGGTTGCCGGCGTGATGACGGACGCGCCAGCGGACGGCAGGAAGCCGACAACCGCTTCAAATCTTCCCCCCTTATCTAACAGGGGGGGGACAGAAACCGAAACGGCAGGCAGGGTTCAGGAAGTCTTCGAATGTTACGAAACGTACATAACGGACGGTAAAGGAAACCTGTTAGGCGTTCCTCTTCGGCGCGGTGTATCAGATTCGGCGTTCATCGATCAAATTAGCTTTTCATTTCATGAAAAAACCTTTTTCGATAAATACGGCGTTCGTGTAAGTCTTTTGGAAGACGAAGATTTCATTCGCGCCGCGTCCATGCTCGCCGAAGAAGTTTTCGGTTTCGGTATCTACAAAGAGTCCAAAGGCTCGGGCGGTCGTTTTTATGAGCGCTGTTGGTTGATGGGTTCGGAAGACGTCCTATACGGTCGCGTCCATTTTGGCGGACAAAACAATACCATCCTTTTCGAACTGACCGGCACCGGTTGCGGCGTCGCAAAAGAAGGCTGGGAATCACGACTTTTCGCATTCCTGACTAATGCAATCCGCCCAAAAATCACACGCGTTGACATCGCAAAAGACTTTTTCAACGGCGAATACAGCCCGAACCAAGCCCGTGAAGACCGAAATAAAGGTATGTTTACCTGTCATCACGTCAAACCAAAAGGCGAATGTTTGGGGTCAGATTGGGAAGAAGACGATGAAGCCAAAATGACCAAAGGCAAGACCTATGGTATCGGCTCCCGTGAATCGTCCAAATATGTCCGCGTCTATGAAAAAGGCAAGCAGTTGGGCGATAAAACAAGCACATGGACGCGCTTTGAAATTGAATTCAAAGCAAAAGACATCGTTATCCCTTTTGAAGTTTTGCAGAATCCGGGCGAATATTTCGGCGGCGCATATCCGATTTGCGAACGATTCGTCCAAAAGGCAACGCGCATACACGCGGTTAAGGAAGATAAGGTCATTTCAGCCGACCGCTACCTTGAATGGGTAAAAAAACAGTTTGGACGTGCGGCAAACGGTCTGAAATTCATTTTTCCCGAATTGGACAAAGCCAAACTGTTTGAACTGATTGAGCCGAGTCATCACAAGCTGCCCAAGTCTTTGGCTCCCGAAGCCTACGACTGCGCCTTTTTGAAAGCTCAAGCCATTCATGAACAGCCCGCATTCAAACCGTACAAAGACCCTTACTATATGTACGAATATTACGAGAATCTTGAAAAACAGCTTGAACAGCAAAAACACGTCAACAATGAAGAAAGCTATAACAACTTCATTTACGACAAATTCGCAAGACTACCGATTTCATGGGCTTAAAGTGTCTGTCCGAAAGACGTTTAATCACACAAGGAAACCAAAAAATGAACATCCAACTTCAAGGCCACATCGTCGGCGTTAAAAAATTCAACGGACAAATCGAAGGCAGGAGCTTCGACTATTGCCGCCTGATTGTCGCCACACCCTTAGACAGCTCCCAAGGCAACGCATTGGGCAGCTCTACTACTGAATACGATTTCGGCGGCTCTGCCAATTTCGAGCAGTTCCGAAACGCCCAATTTCCCATCGAAGCAAACCTGAACGTGGAAATAGTTACTACGGGCAAAACCCAAAAACTGAAAGTCATCGGTTTTCAACTCGTGAAGAAAGGCTGATTGAATGCAGAAAGTCTATGTTGTCCAGTCCGTATCAACAGGGGACTTTCTGTATCTCTCTCCTGAAACGGGCGACATCGGACATACCAAATTAATCACCAATGCCGATTATTTCTACGACTTCGAAGAAGCGATTAACGCAGGTTTGGAAGAAATCGGCAACCAATACGAATTTGTCGTATTCGGATTTTTGAAAGACTGATTTTCGGATGTTCGGCGGTCGTTTGAAAAACGCTCCATCCATTACCGCCAAACACTTTTTGAAGGAAAATATCATGAAATTTATTA
>NZ_KV815454.1:0-11005 GCF_001814225.1 Neisseria sp. HMSC070F02
ATTTTAGTAACCTATGTTATTGCAAAGGTCTCGGTTCTTATTTGTTTGTTTTGATTTTTGCTTGGATAAAAAATCCCATCATTCCCACAAAAACAGAAGCCTGAAATCCCGTCATTCCCGCGAAAGAGGAATCCGGTTTTTGGGTTTCAGCCATTCCCGATAAATCGCTTTAGCTCTGCCGCAACCTTAAAACGGCACGGTACGAAAATACCGTCTGAAACCCAGATTGTCAGGCTTCAGACGGCATTTTTTGTTCAGGCGGTTGCCGCTTCTTCGCCGAACACTTCCCGCCACAATTTCCTGACATTGCCGTAATGGGACAGTAATTCGTCGCTTACTTCGGTTTTTGCCGCGTCGCGCAGTTTGGTGTTGTGCTGCTGCCGGCGGTAGAAGCGATAGGCGGTGCGGCTTTGTCCGGCGAGGGTTTTGTCAATCAAACCGCAGTCGGCGGAGATGTTTAAGAGGGCGATGTTGCCGTAGTTGTCCAAGAGTTGCGGATACTGGCGGGCATGGGCAAGTATCAGATATTGGACGATAAATTCGACATCGACCACGCCGCCGCGTGCGTATTTGACGTTGCTGTCGGCAGGCGGGTGGGTGGGGAACATTTTTTCGCGCATTTCGATGATTTCGCCTGACAAGGCGGTTTGGTCGCGTTCGGCGGTGAGGATTTCGGTGCGGATGCGGTCGAAGGCCGTCTGAATTTCGGGTGTGCCGCAGATGAAGCGGGCGCGGGTAAGGGATTGGTGTTCCCACGTCCAGGCGTTTTCGCGCTGGTATTTTTCAAAGGCGGCGATGCTGTGGGCGAGGAAACCGGCGTCGCCATTAGGGCGCAGGCGCAGGTCGGTTTCGTAGAGGCTGCCTGCGCCGGTGGCGGCGGAAAGCCAGTTGGTCAGGCGGCGGGCGAGGCGGCTGTACACGTCGCCTGCGTCGGGGTGGGGGTCGTCGTAGAGGTAGACGAGGTCGAGGTCGGAGGCGTAGCCGAGTTCTTTACCGCCGAGTTTGCCGTAGCCGACGACGGCGAATTGCGGTGTGTCGCGGTGTTTTTTGGGCATGTCCGCCCATGCGCACAGCAGGGCGGCGGCGAGGATGGTGTCGGCGAGGGCGGAGAGTTGGTCGGAGAGGGATTCTACCGTCCACAGTCCGGCGAGGTCTTGGACGGCGAGACGGAAGACTTGGGCGTGCTGGAAGCGGCGCAGGGTGTCCATTTGCGCTTCAGTATCGCCGCCGCAGGCTTTGAGGTCGTCTGAAAGGGCGGCGGCGAGCGCCTGCCAATCAAACGCGGTATCCAAAAGCTGCGCGCTGATGAGTTCGTCCAACAAAATCGGATATTTGTTCAGATACGCCGCCACCCAAGAACTTTGGCCCATAATCTGCGCCAGTTGCGCCAAGGTTTGCGGATGTTCGTTGAGGAAGGCGAGATAGGCGGATCGGCGGCTGATGTTTTCGAGAAAATCCAACAGCCGCATCAATGTATCGGTCGGGTTGTTTTGCTCTGCCGCCGCTTGTACGAACAACGGCACAATGGCGTCAAAACGCGGCTGGGCGTGGGCGGAAAGGTGGCGGTATTTATGGCCGTTGCGGATTTGGTCGAGCCGCGTGGCGATGGTTTCGGCATCAAACCCATATTCTTTCAGACGGCCTAGCCGTTCTTCTTCATCAGGCTTTTCCTGCCATGTCCATTGCCATTCGCTGTTGCTTTGCGTTTGTTCTTCGGGTTCGCTCAGAATTTCGTTGAACAACTGATTGACCTTGTTCCGATGAACATTGAGATCGTCTGAAAAGGCGGCGTAGCTGTCGAAACCCATGCTTTCAGCGAGCAGTTGCCGCTGTTCAGGCGAAGTGGGCAGGGTTTGGGTTTGTTGGTCGTCCCAGTATTGCAGGCGGTGTTCGACGTCGCGCAGGAAGCGGTAGGCGGCAAGCAGGGTTTCGACGTTTTCAGACGGCATGATCCCGGTTTCGGCAAGTTTCTTCAGCGTTTCCTGCGTGCCTTTCAATTGCAGCGCACGCATTTGGCCGCCGCGTATCATCTGGAAAATCTGGGCGATAAATTCGATTTCGCGGATGCCGCCCGCGCCGAGCTTGATGTTGTCCGCCATGCCTTTTTTGCTGACTTCGCTGCGGATTTGGCGGTGCAGCTTACGCATCGCCTCATACGCGCCGTAATCCAGATATTTGCGGAACACAAAGGGGCGCACCAGTGCTTTGATGTCGTTCGGATACGGCGTAACCACGCGACCTTTGCACCACGCGTAGCGTTCCCATTCTCGCCCCTGTGTAATCAAATATTGCTCCAGCGCGGTTTCGCTCAATACCAACGCGCCCGAATCGCCGTCCGGCCGCAGCCGCATATCGACGCGGAACACCTGCCCATCGGCGGTAATGTCGTTCAGCAGCGCAATCAGTTTCTGCCCGACTTTGGTGAAAAATTCCTGATTGCCCCGTTCGCGCCTGCCGTCGGTGTCGCCTGATTCGGGATAGACGAAAATCAAATCGATGTCGGAAGACACGTTCAACTCATAGCCGCCCGCCTTGCCCATCGCCACCACGCTTAAATGCTGCGGCGATTTGGTATAACGCCCGATTGGCGTGCCGTACATGTCCCGATAATAGGCGTAGGCGAAATCCAGCGCGGTATTGACGGCAAAATCGGCAAACAGCGTAATCGTGCGGGTTACTTCGTTCAAATCGCTGATGCGATTTATATCGCGCACGATAATCTGCGACACGACATAACGGCGCAACTCGCGCAACTGCCGCGCCAATTCTTCCTCGTTTTCTTCCGCGCGGATTTTGTCCCAATCAGCAAAAGCTTGGAAATCAGCTTCGGTCAACACCTTGTCCAACATGGGCAGGAAAATTTCGGGCTTGAGTTTGCCGTTGTCGAGCTGGCGGGCAAGGAACAGGGAATGGTGCCGGGCGGTGTCGAGGCGGTTGTCGGACATTTCGGATTCCGTTTGAAAAAATGGCAGGAAGATGATGGCGGATTCACTTCAAATCAGGACAGGGCGAGGGGATGCCGTACCGGTTTAAAGTCAAGCCACTATATCATAGCAACCTTCGATGCCGTCTGAAACCTTGCCCCGACATCCAGACGGATGCCTGCCGATAAAAAACAGCGGCAAATGCCGCCGTTTCCTGTTCACACCTCGCCACGCTCTTTTAAAATAGCATAAGCCGCACTTTTCTCCCGTGTGGAATTTTTAAAAAAACCATCACTCTTGACGATTTCATGCAGCTCCTCACTTGATTTCTCCGCATATTCCATTTTCAACGCCTTATGCTCATTGCCGGCTTCAATCATTCCCTCTCCCACTGCTTTTGCTGCTTTTGCCACACCATTCCAAAAACCCATAATCATGTCCTCCAATCGTTTCAAATAAATAAGGTCGTTGTTTCTGTCAAGAAACAACGACAGTTTATAAACTGTCGGAAAACAAAATGCCGTCTGAAGGCCGGATAATGCTTCAGACGGCATCGGATTGCCGGTTTTAACCCTGCCCTCCGCCGTTGTTCAAATAGTGTTCCCAGTGAGAATATAACCGGGCAATATTTTCTTCATAGGTGTGGGCAGAAGGAATATAACCGTCTTTGGGCGGCATATACCTGACAAATGATTCTATTTCTTCCGGATAATCAAAATCTGCATAAATTTTTTCAACTTCCCCCAAAGGATCCTCAAATTCTTCTTTTCTATGGAATACATCGCTTAAGAGGACGTACAGCCAATTTTTAGGGGAATAATCCCTCATTTCCGAAGCCAAATCTTCCAGAACAGGCTTTAATTCAAGAATATTGGATTTGTTGATTAAAGATAGTTTGAACACACGTTCATCATGATCTGAAAGCGTCATTTTTCGGGCATAAGCTGCCACATCAGCCCAACCCAAGTATTTATTCCCATACCCCCACAGAATATCCTTCCAAGAAAGACGGACTTTTTGCGCGGTTAAATCAAGGTTCATTTTTTACTCCGATTGCCTGCCCCGTCATTCCGCCCCTTCCGATTGACGCCTGTTACGAAAAGTCTTCCAAATGACGGCTGATTGCCTCTTCAACAGTCGGATGCCAATCCATAAATGAAGCCTGCAATTCCTCTAAAACCAACTCATTGAATAAATCATCCAAATTCCGCCAATCCGTTTTTTCATCCGGATAGATGAAATTTGCCATAACGACAGTATGTTTGTTTTGGGAATAATCCGATAAGGCGCAAATCATCAGATACCGCCCCGAATGCTCCAGATAAAAAATTCGTTTTTCCAAAGGAAACCGGTTATTCCGTTGCCCGTTTTCCATTTTTCATCCTTTTTAACGTATCGGCTTCCGCGTCCTTCAAATTGAGTTACCTGCCTTCCGCCAAGCAAACGCCCGCGCCCCTTTCATCATTTGAATATCCGTTTGACCATATTTACCAGATAACTATCTTCTTTATATAAATCAATCAGCAAAGGCACGATACCCGGCTCATAAAATAATTCTGTCGTATCAGATGTTTCTTTTAACGCGGAAATTATCTCCAACAGTTCATACCCGTATCGGGGATAAGCAAACAAATAGGGGACTGCTTCCCGCAAACATGAAAATGCTTCGTAACTTTGCATTTCCCATATATGTTCATCTTTAAAATCACTCAAATACCATTCATCCAATTCACTTTCCGGATCGGATATCAATCGGATAAATTCATTTAGTTCGTCCTTAAACATATCAAATCCTTAAATATAAAATCTTTTGATTATCCGCCGTATCCTTATTTTCCACATCATGAATTTCAACGCCGTTCATATTTTGCGTTTTCCCAAGCCGTCCGCCACAGTATAAAATTATTTTTTGTATCAATTGCTTATATATTTAACAACTTACCGCCGGACTTGCTTTGGCTGCGTATCAAGATTGTCCGGTTCGCGGCGGGCGTTTGCTTTGTTTCAAACAGGGCGGCGCGTAAGGGATTTTCAAGGGGCGTCAGGCGGAAAAAGGAAATGAAAATGCCGTCTGAACGGCAAAACGTGCGTTCAGACGGCATTTTGGGCGGATCGCGTCATCGCGCCAAAGCCTTCAAACATTCTTTGACCAATGCCGGACCTTTGTATATCAATCCGCTGTACACCTGGACGGCGGTCGCGCCCAAGCGGATTTTCTCTGCCGCGTCCCCGCCTTCCATAATGCCGCCTACGCCGATAATCGGCAGCTTGCCGTCGATGTGGTCTGCCAACAGCTTCAACACCCGATTACTTTTTTCATGAACGGGCAGCCCGCTCAAACCGCCCTGCTCGCCTGCGAGCGGATGGCTGCCGAGACTTGATTTGTCGATGGTGGTGTTGGTAGCAATGATGCCGTCCATTTCGACGGATTTGACAACGTGGGCGATGTCTTCGATTTGTGCTTCATCCAAATCGGGGGCGATTTTGACGGCGAGCGGGACGTATTTCCCGTGTACAGAGGCAAGCTGTGCCTGTTTGTTTTTCAAAGCCTCAAGCAATGCGCTCAACTCGTCGCCACCTTGCAGCGCGCGGAGGTTTTTAGTGTTGGGCGAGGAAATATTGACGGTAATGTAACTTGCGTGTGCGTAGGCTTTTTCGAGGCAGATTAAATAATCATCGGCAGCGTTTTCAATCGGTGTTACAGCGTTTTTGCCGATGTTGATGCCCAATACGCCGCTGAATTTACTTTTTTCGATGTTTTGAATCATGGCATCGATGCCGTGGTTGTTGAAGCCCATGCGGTTGATGATGCCTTGATATTCGGGAACGCGGAAGAGGCGCGGCTGCGGGTTGCCGGGCTGCGGGTTGGGCGTTACCGTGCCGATTTCGATAAAACCGAAGCCGAGCGCGCCCAATGCGTCTATATATTCGCCGTTTTTGTCGAGTCCGGCGGCAAGCCCGACAGGGTTGGGCAAATCCAAACCCATCAGTTTTACAGGTTTGGTACGGTTGCCGGTTACGGGAATCAGACCCAATTTATAAACCATGTTGAGCGCGTCGAGCGTGAAGTGGTGGGCTTTCTCGGCATCGAGTGCAAACAGGATGCGGCGGGCAAGTGGATACATGACAGGGCTTTCTGCTTCAGATGGAAATGCCGTCATTTTAACCGAAATCCCGTCAAACATACGGCACACAGGTCAAACTTGAACGACAAAACCCGCCGCACCCAAAAATGTACAAATCGGCAAATATTGATATAATAGTCATTAGATAGAAAACTCTATTAAAAGTCGGTACAATACCACCGATTTATTTCCCTTAAACAACCTGCCGCAAGGCATAAAGGAACGACTGATATGTCAAACATCGAACAACAAGTTAAAAAAATTGTTGCTGAACAACTGGGCGTAAACGAAGCCGACGTGAAAAACGAATCTTCTTTCCAAGACGACTTGGGCGCGGATTCTTTGGACACCGTGGAGCTGGTTATGGCTTTGGAAGAAGCATTCGGCTGCGAAATCCCCGACGAAGATGCCGAAAAAATCACCACCGTCCAACTGGCTATCGACTACATCAATGCCCACAACGGCTAACCGGTCGTCGCCCGACACAACAGCCTCTGCTGCACCGCGCAATAGAGGCTTTTCCCTTATATGGCAAACTGTTTGAACCCCTGCCGCAAATTACAGACGGCATCTGCACGACAGCCGCATATGCCCCCATTCCGACAACCAACAGCGAGGTTATCATGAGTCAGAGAAGAGTAGTCATTACAGGCTTAGGTCAGGTTTCCCCTGTCGGCAACACTGTCGCAGAGGCTTGGGACACCCTGCTCGCCGGCAAAAGCGGCATCGGCGCGATTACCCGCTTTGACGCATCCGACATCAACAGCCGTGTCGCCGGCGAGGTGCGCGGTTTCGACATCGGACAATACATCAGCGCGAAAGAAGCGCGCCGGATGGACGTATTCATCCACTACGGCATTGCCGCCGCATTGCAGGCAATCGCCGATTCGGGCTTGGACGATGTGGAAAACCTCGACAAAGACCGCATCGGCGTGAACATCGGTTCCGGCATCGGCGGACTGCCCAGCATCGAGGTCACCGGCAAAGCCGTAATCGAAGGCGGCGCGCGCAAAATCAACCCTTTCTTTATCCCCGGTTCGCTGATCAACCTGATTTCCGGACACGTTACCATCCTCAAAGGCTACCGCGGCCCGAGCTACGGGATGGTTTCCGCCTGTACCACCGGCGCGCACGCCATCGGCAATTCCGCCCGACTGATCAAATACGGCGACGCGGACATAATGGTTGCCGGCGGCGCGGAAGGCGCAATCAGCACTTTGGGCGTGGGCGGTTTTGCCGCGATGAAAGCCCTCTCCACCCGCAACGACGATCCCGCCACCGCTTCCCGTCCGTGGGACAAAGGCCGCGACGGCTTCGTTATCGGCGAAGGCGCGGGCGTATTGGTGTTGGAAGAATTGGAACACGCCAAAAAACGCGGTGCGAAAATTTACGCCGAAATCGTCGGCTTCGGCATGAGTTCCGATGCTTACCATATCACCGCGCCGAACGAAGAAGGCCCCGCCCTTGCCGTTACCCGCGCGCTGAAAGATGCCGGCATCAATCCCGAAGACGTGGATTACGTCAACGCGCACGGCACGTCCACCCCCTTGGGCGATGCCAACGAAACCAAAGCCCTCAAACGCGCGTTCGGCGAACACGCCTACAAAACCGTCGTCAGCTCGACCAAATCCATGACCGGCCACCTGCTCGGCGCGGCGGGCGGCGTGGAGGCCGTGTACAGCATTTTGGCGATACACGACGGCAAAATCCCGCCGACCATCAACATTTTTGAACAAGACGTTGAAGCCGGCTGCGATTTGGACTACTGCGCCAACGAAGCGCGCGACGCGGAAATCGACGTTGCCATTTCCAACTCCTTCGGCTTCGGCGGCACCAACGGCACGCTGGTCTTCAAACGCTTCAAAGGCTGATTCCGCAAAGCCGCCGCCGACATCGAAATGCCGTCTGAAACCGTTTCAGACGGCATTTTTATAGTGATTAACAAAAATCAGGACAAGGCGGCGAGCCGCCAGACAGTACAAATAGTACGGAACCGATTCACTTGGTGCTTAGCACCTTTAGAGAATCGTTCTCTTCGAGCTAGGGCGAGGCAACGCCGTACTGGTTTTTGTTAATCCACTATAAAATCCGCAAACTTAACCGACTCAAAATACACATTATGACGCACACCGCATCGAAAACACCCAAATTTTGGCTGACCATCACCGCCGCCGCATTCATCCTGCTGATTACCATCGGCATGAGGATGACGCTCGGACTGTTCGTCCAACCCGTCGTCAACACCACCGAATTGAGCATTGCCCAATTCAGCCTCATCATCGCCGTTTTCCAACTGATGTGGGGCATATCGCAACCATTGTCCGGCGCGCTTGCCGACCGTTTCGGCGCGTTCAGGGTATTAAGCGGCGGCGCAGTCCTGCTCGTCTGCGCCTGCCTGATTGCCCCCAACATCCCGACTTATTGGGGGCTGATGATTGCCGTCGGGCTGCTGCTCGCATTCGGCACAGGCTCAGGCGGTTTCTCCATCATTATGGGGCAGGTCGCCGCCCAAGTCCCCGCACACAAACGCGGCTTGGCATCCGGACTGGTCAACGCCGGCGGTTCGGCAGGACAATTCCTGTTCGCACCGCTGGTTCAAGGACTCGTCGTCCTGCCCGAAGTCGGCTGGACGGGCACATTTTACGTTTGGGGCGCAATCGCCCTGCTGATTCTGCCCGTCTCATGGTGGCTTGCCGGCGGCAACAACGCCGCCCACACCCAACACGCCCAAGCCACACACGGACAAAGCCTCGGAGAAGCAGTCAAAACCGCCTTCAAAACCCCAAGCTACATCCTGCTGCACCTAAGCTTTTTTGCCTGCGGCTTCCACATCGCCTTTCTCGTAACCCACCTACCCACGGAAGTCGCCCTGTGCGGACTGCCCGCCACCGTCGCCTCGACATCCATCGCCATCATCGGACTGGCAAACATCGCCGGCTGCATTTTTTCCGGCTGGTGCACAAGCCGCGTTCGGGGCAAATACGTCCTGTTCGGACTGTACGCCTCGCGCGCCGCGATGATACTCATCTACATTTTTTCGCCCAAGACCGACCTCAACTTCTACATTTTCGCCGCCGCACTCGGATTTACCTGGCTCGCCACCGTCACGCCGACCGCCTCCATTACCGGCAAACTCTTCGGCACACGCTACCTCGCCACCCTGTTCGGACTGACGATGCTCAGCCACCAAATCGGCGGATTCCTCGGCTCGTACATCGGCGGCATCGTGATTACACAATTCGGCGACTACGGCTGGATGTGGTACGCCGACGCACTGCTGGCGGGAACCGCCGCCCTCCTCAACCTCCCCATCCGCGAACCCCGAACCGCCGCATGAAAGAATGCCGTCTGAAAACCCTCAGACGGCATTTTCCAAACACCCCGCCCGTTTCCGGACTGCACGACACGCAAATCAGCCTTATCAAACCGCAAACAACCGCCGCGATTAAACCGCCATTCAAATAAGTCCGTTTTCCCTTCGGGTGTAAAATCATCACAAAACGCGATACTGTATATCGCCGGGCGTTATGCAGCGGATTTCAGGATAAAATGCCGTCTGAAGCCGCCCCTGCCCGGGCGGGCGAAGCGTCGGATGCGGTGCGCTTGGCAAAGGTTTGCCCGCCGCGCCCCGTATCCGGCATTTCATCAATGCAGACCGCATTTCCAATCCTATAATTCAAGGTGTCCGCCTTATGAAAATCGTTTTTATCACAACAGTCGCATCCAGCATTTACGGTTTCCGCGCCCCCGTCATTAAAAAATTAATCGGCAAAAACCATCAGGTGTATGCCTTTGTATCGGAGTTTTCCGATAATGAATTGGATATTATCAGGGAAATGGGGGTTACACCCGTTACCTACCGTTCAAACCGCAGCGGGCTGAACCCGTTTTCCGATATAAAATCCACCTTCCTCATCTTTAAAGAACTCAAAAAAATATCGCCGGATTTGGTTTTCCCTTATTTCGCAAAACCCGTGATTTTCGGCACTTTTGCCGCAAAACTGGCAGGCGTGCCCAGAATCGTCGGGATGCTGGAAGGTTTGGGATTCGCATTTACCCCGCAGCCGGAAGGCATACCGTTAAAAACAAAAATCATAAAGGGGATTTTGATTGCCTTGTACCACATTGCCCTGCCGATGTTGGAAAGCCTGATTGTATTAAACCCCGACGACAAAGACGAACTGACGGACAAATACGGCATCAAAATAAAAAACATCCATATTTTGGGCGGAATCGGTCTGGATTTGCGGCAATATCCTTATTCCGAGGCGGATATTCCCGATGAAAAAGAACCCGTAAAATTCCTCTTTATCGGCAGATTTCTGAAAGAAAAGGGGATTGATGATTTTATTCGGGCGGCGGAACAGGTTAAGGACAAATACCCCGATACGGTTTTTACCGCTTTGGGCGCAATCGACAAATCACGCGGGGGGGGGGGGCGATTTGGAACGGCTTGCCGCCCGCGATATTATCCGTTTCCCCGGTTTTGTGAACAATGTTTCCGAAGTGATAAAGGCGCATCATATATTCGTATTGCCGTCTTATAGGGAAGGCGTTCCCCGAAGCACTCAGGAGGCAATGGCCGTCGGCAGGGCAGTGATTACGACGGATGTCCCCGGATGCAGGGAAACGGTCGCCGACAAGGTCAACGGCTTCCTGATCGAACCTTGGAATCCCCGCATCTTGGCCGAAAAAATGATTTATTTTATCGAAAACAGGGAAGCCGTCCGCCTGATGGGGAATGCAAGTTATGCGATTGCCAAAGATAAATTCGATGCCGAAAAAGTCGATTTGAAATTGCTCGATATTTTGAAGGCGTAAACAAGGCTGCCCGCTTTTGAGTTTCGGTCATTTCTGATAAACCTCCGTCATTCCCGCCACACCCCCGTCATTCCCTCGAAAGCGGGAATTCAGGTTCGTTTAGTTTCGGTCATTTCCGATAAATTCTTGCAACTT
>NZ_KV815455.1:0-7620 GCF_001814225.1 Neisseria sp. HMSC070F02
ACACTAGTGTTGCACTTGAAATCCGAATCCAAGAATCTTTGAATATTGCTGTTGCCCAATGGTTTGGATTCCCGCAACCTTTCGTCATTCCCGTGGAAACGGGAATCTAGAATCTCTAAAGCTTCAGCTAACCTTTGAATATTGCCGCTATCCCAAGGTCTGGATTCCCGCCTGCGCGGGAATGACGGGTCTTTTATAACCTTTGAATATTGCCGCTATCCCAAGGTCTGGATTCCCGCTTACGCGGGAATGACGGGGAGGGCGGATGCCGTCTGAAGCCCACCTACCATTATTTCTGCTTCCATACCGCTTGGCGGCAATATGTCCGGAATGGGGCGGTTTATCCGAAAAAGCCCATTTTGACCTGGATGAGTTTTTCCAGTTCGTTCAGGATGCGCCGGCGCGAGACGAAAAAGATGATGTGGTCGCCGTCTTGGATGACGGTTTCGGTATGGTGTCCCATAATGGTTTCGCCGGTTTCGGCGCGGACGACGGCGGCAATGTGGCAGCCTTCTGGCCATTTGATACCGCTGATGCGCCTGCCGATGATGGCGGAAGTTTTTTTGTCGCCGTGTGCGACGACTTCGATGGCTTCCGCCGTGCCGCGCCGGATGGGGTGGACGGCAACGATGTCGCCGCGCCGGATGTGGGCGAGTATCGAGCCGATGGTGATGAGGTGGGGGGAGACGACGATGTCGATTTTGTTGCCTTCGAGCAAATCGACGTAGCTTGAGCGGTTGACGATGCCGATGACGCGCTTCGCGCCGAGGTTTTTCGCCAAAAGGGCGGACATAATGTTGCTTTCGTCGTCGTTGGTCAGGGCGCAGAATACGTCGATTTCGTCGATGTATTCGTTGTCGAGCAGGGTTTCGTCGGTTGCCGAACCTTGCAGGACGAGGGTGTTGTCGAGGTTTTCGGCTATCCATTCGGCACGGCGCGGCCGGCATTCGATGATTTTGACGTTGTATGCGTGTTCGAGCTGCTTGGCGAGACGGTAGCCGATGTTGCCGCCGCCGGCAATCATGATGCGGCGGGTGCTGGTTTCTTTGGGGCGCAATTCGGGTATGACCGCGCCGATGTTTTCGGCGGCGGCGGCAAACAGGATTTCGTCGCCTTCGATGATGACGGTTTGCGGCGCGGGGACGATGAGGCGGTTGTTGCGGTAAACGGCGCAGATTTGGCAGTCGGCCCCGTCGGGCAAATCTTGGGCGATGTCGGCAATGCTGCGTCCGACAAGCAGTCCGCCGCGCCGCGCCTGTATGATGACCATCCGCACGCGGTCGTCTGCAAAACGTAAAACCTGCAATGCGCCCGGGCAGTCTATCAGGCCGGCAAGCTGTTCGGTAACGAGCTGTTCGGGGCTGATGGTTTCGGTTATGCCGAATATGGAAAGGCTGCCGTTTTCGTTGTTTTCGAGCTTGGGGCTGAGGTATTCGAGGTATTCGCTGGAACGGACGCGCGCGATGCGGCCGGGGATGTTGAACAGGTCGGCGGCAACTTTGCAGGCGACGATGTTGGTTTCGTCGCTGCGGGAGAGCGCGAGCAGCAAGTCGGCATCTTCCGCGCCGGCGCGTTCTAATGTGAAGGGGGATGCGCCGTTGCCGAAAACGGTTTGGACATCGAGGCGGCTGCCTGTTTCCTGCAATGCTTTTTCGTCGATGTCGATAACGGTTACGTCGTTGTTGGGTATGGCGGCAAGGTTTTGTGCGACGGTAGAACCTACCTGTCCGTTGCCTAAAATGAGGATTTTCACGGTGTGGGTCGCCGAGTGATGAAATGGTGGATTGTACCGCAACCGGGGGCGGAAATGCCGTCTGAAGGCAGATTTTGTGTTCAGACGGCATGGCGCCTCAAGATTCGACGGGGATGATGCCGATTTTCGCCTGCCATTTGCGCGGGGCGGTGGCGTGGATGGATTCGCCTTTGCTATCTACGGCGACGGTTACGGGCATGTCTTTGACTTCAAATTCGTAAATGGCTTCCATGCCCAATTCGGGGAACGCCAAGACTTTGGAAGATTTGATGGCTTTTGCCACGAGATACGCCGCGCCGCCGACTGCCATGAGGTACACGGCTTTGTTGTCGGCGATGGCTTCGCAGGTGGCCACGCCGCGCTCGGATTTGCCGATCATGCCCAAGAGGTCGGTTTGTTCGAGCATTTGGCGGGTGAATTTGTCCATGCGGGTGGCTGTGGTCGGACCTGCCGGACCGACGACTTCATCGCCGACCGGATCGACGGGACCGACGTAGTAAATCAGGCGGTTGGTGAAATCGACGGGCAATTCTTCGCCTTTGTTGAGCATATCGACGAGGCGTTTGTGTGCGGCATCGCGGCCGGTGAGGATTTTGCCGTTCAACAGCAATACGTCGCCGGTTTTCCAGCTTGCCACTTCTTCTTTGGTCAGCTTGTCGACATCGACGCGTTTGCCGTTGTCGGGGCTGTAAGTCAAATCGGGCCAGTCTTCGACGCGCGGCGATGTGAGTTCGACAGGGCCTGAGCCGTCCAATTCGAACTCGACGTGGCGGGTGGCGGCGCAGTTCGGAATCATGGCAATCGGTTTGGAGGCGGCATGGGTCGGATAATCGAGGATTTTCACGTCCAACACGGTGGTCAGTCCGCCCAAGCCTTGTGCGCCGATGCCCAGCGCGTTGACTTTTTCAAAGAGTTCGAGGCGCAGGGCTTCGGTGGTGGACAATTCTGCGCCGGACGCGGCTTTTTCCTGCAATTCTTGGATGTCGATGTGGCTCATCAGGGACTCTTTTGCCATCAACACGGCTTTTTCAGGCGTGCCGCCGATGCCGATGCCCAAGATGCCGGGAGGACACCAGCCCGCGCCCATCGTCGGAATGGTTTTCAATACCCAATCGACGATGTTGTCGGAAGGGTTGAGCATGGCGAGTTTGGATTTGTTTTCAGAACCGCCGCCTTTTGCCGCGCAGGTTACTTCGACTTTGTCGCCCGGCACGATGCTCATATGAATGACGGCGGGGGTGTTGTCTTTGGTGTTTTGACGTTTGCCGGCCGGATCGGCGAGGACAGAGGCGCGCAGGGTGTTGCCTTCCCAAGTGTAGGCGCGGCGCACGCCTTCGTTAACCATTTCTTCCACGCTCATGTCCGCATCCCACTGCACATCCATACCGACTTTCAAAAACACGGTTGCGATACCTGTGTCTTGGCAGATGGGGCGGTTGTTTTCGGCACACATGCGGCTGTTGACCAAAATCTGCGTCATCGCGTCTTTGGCGGCGGGGTTTTCTTCCTTCTGCCACGCTTTATAGAGCGCGTCGATGTAGTCTTTGGGATGGTAGTAGCTGATGAATTGGAAGGCATCGCAAATGCTTTGGATAAAGTCTTCCTGTTTGATGACGGTCATGATTGTGTTCCTTTTCAAGGTTGTGGCGGTAAGTGTCTGCTGCTGTTTTAAACAACCTTTTTGAAAGCTGTTTTTTATCAGGTTGAAATAGTGCCAGCGTTTGTACGGTAAAGACAATACATAATTCTAATCTCTTGATTATCAATTTGTTTTAATAAAATACTGTTTTACTGGGATTTTGATATTTGTAATCTTTGCCTGTTGCTTTGCGGTAGGGAGAAATCAGCAGGCAGTTCATTGTAGGCCGATTGATGAACAATGCCGTCTGAAAGGGCTTCAGACGGCATTGTGTTCGGACGGGCGGGCTTATTTTGCGGCCTGTCCGTCTTCTTTTGCAAAATATTTGGCGTAAATCTTGTCGTATTCGCCGCTTTCGCGTACTTTTTCCAACGCATCGTTCAGCATTTTGACGGTTGCTTCGTCGCCTTTGCGTACCGCGATGCCGTAGTGTTCGGTGGTGAAGTCGGGCAGGGTAACGAAGTCCATTCCTTTGGTCGGATTGTTTTTCACATAATTGGCGATGACCGCGCTGTCGCTGACTACGGAATCTAAGCCGCCGTTTTCCAGTTCTTTGATAATCAGGGGAACGTTTTCAAAGCGCGCGATTTTCGGGTTGTCGTTGCCCAAGAGTTTGGATACGGAGAAATCGCCCGTGTAGCCGGTTACCACGCCGACTTTGTTCATGTTTTTCAAATCTTCGGAAGAAGATATTTTTTTGCCTTTCGGAACGAGGACGACTTGGGTGATTTCAAAATACGGGTCGCTGAAGTCCATAGACTGTTTGCGGTCGTCGGTAATGGTTACGCCCGACATCACAACGTCCGCATCGCCGTTGTTCAAGGCGGGGAAAAGGCTGTCCCACGGCTGGTGTTTGAATTCGATTTTAAAATTGCCCGCCTTCGCCATCGCGTTCATCAAATCCACATCGAAACCTTCGACATTGCCTTTCGAGTCTAAAGATTCAAAGGGGGCAAACTCGGCGTTGGAAGCCACGCGGTACACTTTGTCGGGGTTTGCGGCGGGCGCGGCGGCATCTTTACCCTGACCGCCGCAGGCAGACAGCGCGAGCGCGGAACAGGCAAGGGCGGCGGCAATCCATTTTTTCATATTCATCAAAATTCCTTTCGGTAATCAAAAAGCCTAAAAAATCAGTTTAACATAAAATTAACGTTCTTTTTCACGGAAAAACGCATAAGTAACGTCGTGGAACAAATCGGTATGGGGGCTGTCCTCATAGCTCAATTCTGCCAAGGCGTCCTCAAAAGCAAGCTGAATCGACTCGACCGCGATTTCGGCGGTTTCGGCGGGAAGGGCGCGGATTAAGGCTTTGAATGCGGTGGACAGGACGTGGTTCTGCATACGCAGCACGTCGTTCGCCTCTTCCAGATATTCCAAACGCTGTTCGATGCTGCCCATGATGTATCCTCGCGAATCTGTTAAAATGCGCCATTATATCAAACCGCGCTTTGGGCGCGGGTTTGTCTGCCTGCAAAGATTAAGAACCGGAAGCCGAAAATGGATGTGAATAAAGAGCCGAATTGGGAAAAACGTTTGGAAAACCTGCGTCAGACGCGCCGTATGAAGGCAGTGCCGACTTACGCGCCGCTGTCCCGCCCCTCTGAAACCGGAACGGACGCGCCTGTGCCGAAACTGGACGATGAGAGCCGAGACCATGTGTTGAAGGCGTATCTGAAAAAATGGCAGGAGGAACACAATGCCGCCGTTGCCGATTGCGGCGAGGAAGTCGAAACCGACCCGATGATTGTCCTTCAGGAAAACTGGCTCAACGCGCAGGCTTCCCTGCAAATGTCGGTTTCGGAAAAACACATCGAATCGCGGCGGAGAATCCTGTTCGATGCCAAAAAAGACAGTGCCGAATTTGAAACCGGACAGATTGAAGGCGGGGAAAACGCCGATGCGGCAGAATCGGGTACGGCGGCAGACGGGGTTGCGGAAAACGGCGAAGGCGGTGCGGAAGAGGCGTTGATGCCCGTCCAAATCAATATCCTGAACCCGAAAGCCGTCAACCGGCGCGAAGTGTTCTGCCTGTCCGAACAGGAGCTGACCGAACGGCTGATCAAACGCCTGCGCCCCCATCTGACCGATACCGTCAACGGCATCATCCGTACGGCGGTGCAGAAGCAGATGGCGGTTTTTACCTACCAGCTCCAGCAGATGCTGCACGAGCAGGCGGGGGCGGTAGTCGAAGACGTGTTGGAACACGATGTCCGCAAAATCCTCAACGACATCAAGTACGAGTTAAAATACAAACGCTGACCGTCATGCCGTCTGAAAGCCGTTTCAGACGGCATTTTCCTGCCCGTCCGACTTGAAAGGCGCACGGAACGGGCGCAAAATATTAACAAATTAAACAACGGGCGCGCGCCCCGTTTTTGAACGGACAAAACCGAGGAATCACCGATGAGCAAAAAACTTCATCCGCAAACGCTCGCCATACGCGGCGGCAAAGAACAAACCGGATACCGCGAACACAATCAGGCCTTGTTCCTGACCAGCAGCTTCATGTGGGACAACGCCCAACACGCCGCCGATTTGTTTTCAAAAAAAATCAAAGGCTTCACTTATACCCGTACCGCCAACCCGACCACAGCCGCCTTTGAAAAACGCATCGCCGCTTTGGAAGGCGCGGAACGCGCGGTCGCCACTTCGACGGGTATGTCTGCGATTCAGGCGGCGTTTTTCACCTTTTTGCAGGCGGGCGATCATGTGGTTTCCAGCCGCAGCCTGTTCGGCACGACCGTCGGCTTTATCAATAACATCGTTACCAAATTCGGCATCGAAGTGAGCCACGTGTCGCCGACCGATATAAACGAATGGAAAGCCGCCGTCAAAGCTAATACCAAACTGCTGTTTTTGGAAACGCCGTCCAACCCCTTGGGCGAAGTGGCCGACTTGGAAGCTTTGGCGGAATTGGCGCACGGCATCGGCGCGCTCTTGGTGGTGGACAACAGCCTCTTGTCTCCAGTCGGCTCTCAGCCTTTGAAACACGGTGCGGATATTTCCGTTTCCTCCGCAACCAAAGCCATAGACGGACACGGGCGCGTGATGGGCGGCGTGTTGGCGGGTTCGGAAGAACTGATGGCGCAGGTTGCCATGTATTGCAACTCTTGCGGGCTGGCAATGTCGCCGTTTAATGCATGGCAGTTGTTGAGCGGCGTAGAAACCCTGTCGCTGCGTATGGAAAAACAGTTCGACAACGCCCTGAAAATCGCGCAATGGCTGCAAGCGCAGCCGCAGGTTCAAGCCGTGTATTACACCGGATTGCCCGACCATCCGCAGGTGGCGCTTATCCGCAAACAGCAAAACGGCGGCGGCATCGTCATCGGCTTTGAAGTTGCCGACCAAGAAGCGGCGTGGAAAGTTGTGGACGGCGTGGAACTCTTTTCCCGCACCGCCAACCTCGGCGACGTGCGCTCAACCATTACCCACCCGTGGACAACCACGCATGGCAGAATGCAGCCCGAAGAAAAACTCGCCGCCGGTATCCGCCCCGGATTGGTGCGCCTGTCGGTCGGTTTGGAATATGTTGGCGACCTCGTCGATGATTTGAAACAGGCACTCGCACGCTGATTGCGTGTTTCAGACGGCATCGGCGGAAAAACACCGCAAATGCCGTCTGAAACCCTTATCTTATATGGCATACACATCAACAATAGGGAAAAATATGGATGAAGCGGTTTTTGCCGATTGGGCGTTGAAAATCTGCCTGACCGGTTTGATTATTTTTTTGGGTTTTATTGTTTGGAATTTGGGCAAGGAGTCCAAAGCAGGCAAATTCGGCATCGTCATTTTGTTTTTGGTTTTGGGCTTGGGCGTGTTCGGTTTTGTGTTCAAAGAGTTATTGATTAAGTTTTTGGTATTGCCGAAATAGGCTGCTGCCTGTCAAAATGCTGTCTGAAATCATAAAAAGTAATCTGCACCCTAAAAGTTTGATTTAACCGCCAACTGATTAAGGTGCGGATTTTTATGACAAAATATAGTGGATTAACAAAAACCAGTACGGCGTTGCCTCGCCTTACCGTACTATTTGTACTGTCTGCGGCTTCGTCGCCTTGTCTTGATTTAAATTTAATCCACTATAAAAATCATCTTTCCGCAGTCATTCCCACGGATGCGAAAGCCTGTCTTTTTGAATCCCGGATAATTTTACATCGTCATTCCCGCGCAGGCGGGAATCCAAATCATTGGGTAGCGGCAATGTTCAAAAGTCGTCTGAAAAATCAGA
>NZ_KV815455.1:7720-30407 GCF_001814225.1 Neisseria sp. HMSC070F02
ATTCCTGTTGCTTTTCATTTCTGGATTCCCACTTCCGTGGGAATGACGGAGGAGCGGATAAATTCTCGCAATCTAAAACCTTGTCATTTCCATAAAAAACAGCAACCCGAAACAGCAACTTAAAAACAGCAACCTGAAACCTCGTCATTCCCGCGCAGGTGGGAATCCAGATCATTGGGTGGCGGCAATGTTCAAAAGTCGTCTGAAAAATCAGAAGTTCTAGATTCCCGTTTTCACGGGAATGACGGAAGTTCAGACGGCATCCTCCCGCCCCGTCATTCCCGCGCAGGCGGGAATCTAGTCCGTTCGGTTTCAGTCATTTACGATAAATTCCTGTTGCCTTTCATTTCTAGATTCCCACTTCCGTGGGAATGACGGCTTGGAAGTTGCCTGAAACTCGAAAACAACTATAGTGGTTTAAATTTAAACCACTATAAAACTGAATGAATCGGATTCCCACTTCTGTGGGAATGACAAACTTTAAGGTGTGATGACTTATCCAAAACAGTCGAAACGCAAAAACCGGTTTCTCGTTTGCATAAGAACGGCAAATTTTTCGGTGTCTTGTTTTATGGGCGTTATCCCTTGTCCGTCCCGTAGGGCAGGTAAACGTCGAAGCGGGTGCTTTTGCCGGTGTATTGGTAGGCAGGGGCTTGTCCGGCAAGGTGTTCGCCGAGGCGGGGGCGTTTGACGACGACGCGTTTTTTTGCAGTCTGTCGGGCGGTATGGAGGAGGACGGCCTCATCTTGCGCCTCGCCGACGAGCCGGTGGAAGTAGGTCATTTCTTTTTTAACGGCGGCACTTTTGCGGCGTTCGGGATACATGGGGTCGAGATAGACGATGTCGGGTTTGCCTTGTGTTTGAACAAGGGCGGGCATTTGTACTGCGGCGTTGCCGAAATGCAGGGTGATGCGCGCGGCGGTGTCTTGCGTTTCGGGATTGAGGAGGGCGCGGCGGATGCCGTCTGAAAGCAGGCAGGCTACGGCGGGATGCTGCTCGAAGGCGGTAACGGCCAGCCCGAGCGAGGCGAGGACGAAGCTGTCGCGCCCCAATCCTGCGGTTGCGTCCCAAACGGTGGGGTGCGCGGTGTGGTTGACGGCTTTGGCGATGAGTTCGCCCCCGCCTTTTGTGCGCCGGTATTGTGCCGCGCCGGAGGCAAAATCGACGATGACGCTGCTTTTTTCCCCGACAAGCCTGAGGCTGACGGTATCGTGTTCGGCAAGGAGGTAACTGCCTTGTTCGGGCGGTTGGGAAACGGGCACAAGGGGGAATGCCTGTATCAGGGCGCGGACGGCTTCGGTGGCGGTGTTGTCAATGAGGATGTCGGTCATGGTGTTTTGTGTCCGTTCGGGCGTGGGGCGAACCCGCTTTGCCGTGCCGTTTCAGACGGCATTTTTTCGGGTGGGCGGAGATGGTGCGGATGCCGTTTTGTCGTCAGCCGATGTTGAGGCGTTCCATACGGTAGCGCATGGAACGGAAGCTGATGCCCAAGCGTTTGGCGGCCTGCGTGCGGTTGCCTTCGGTTTGTTTGAGGGTTTGTTCGATGATGTCGCGTTCGATTTGGTCGAGATAGTCCTGTATCTGCATGGTATCGGGGTCGAACGCGCCGCAACGCAACGCTTCCTGTGCCTGATCGGCGTTGCCGAAGGCGGTGATGACGGCAACCGGCGTATCGAGCAGGCGGCTGTTGATGTGTTGGACGACTTCCAGCCCCGAGCCGTCCGGCATACGCATATCGGTCAGGACGAGCGAATAGCGTTGGCTGTCGAGCTTGTTTTTGGCTTCGGCAACGCCTGACGCGGTATGGACGCGCAAGCCCATTTTCATCAGGGTCATTTCCATCAGGTCGAGAATGTCGGTTTCGTTATCGACGACGAGGACGGGGTGTTGCAGTTCAGTCATTGGTTTTTTCCGGTAATGCGAGTTCGAAACATTTGGCTTCGGGCAGGTAGGTCAAATCGCCGAAGTTGGCATGTGCCAGTTCGCGGGCGACATACAGCCCGAGGCCGGTGCCGTTTTCCGCCGTGGTGTAAAAGGGTTCGAACAGGTGTTCCTGCACTTCGGGCGGTCGGCAAAGAGGATGCAGACGGTGTTTTTTTGCGCGGGGCGGATGGTGACGGAAATCGAGCCGGGCTGTTTGCGGCTGTGCCGCCACGCGTTGTTGGCGAGGTTCCACATAATTTGCCGCAGGTGGGCGGGATCGAAATAGGCGGTCGGGTGATTGCCCTGCATATCCAAGCGGATGCAGCCGGCGGCATCGGGATGGCCGAGCAGGAACTCTTGTTTGAATTCTTCCCAAAACGGTATCAGGCCGATGGTTTCGCGTTCGGTTTTGTTGCGTTTGTTGAGCGAGGAGATGTCTTCGAGCATTTTGTCGATACGGCGGACGTTGCCGTCGATGATTTCGCAAAGTTTGACCTTGAACGGGTCGGTTTCTTCTTCCTCTGCATTTTCGCGCAACAGGTCGTTTGCATGGCGAATGGCGGACATGGGGTTGCGGATTTCGTGGGCGATGTTGGCGGTCAGTTGTCCGAGCGCGGCAAGTTTGACGGACAGGGCTTCTGCCTGAATTTCGCTTTGCGGGCGGATGTAGAGGATGAGCAGCTTGTTCTGCTCTTTGTTCATCGGCACGGCGCGGATGCGGGCGGTCAGGGCGGGCGTGTCGATATTGCGTTCGAAAGTACGCGAAGGGGCCTTGTCCCATAAAACGGTAATAGGGTCGAACAGGGCGGTATGCTGTCCGATTTCAAGCGTGGGGAGCAGATCTTTTGCCTTTTTATTGAACAGTACGGTCTGATACTCGACGTTGATGATGACGACCGCTTCCTGAACGCGGTTGAGCACGATTTGGTTCAAGCCCCTGATGCGGCGGTAGGCGGCGTGGTTTTCATGGGCAAGTTTGCCGGCACGGTCGATGTATCTGACCGACAGCGAGGCAATCATGGCGACGAAATAGGAGCCGGTCACGAGGACGAAGGTGTTGGTGACGGTTTTTGCATCCAAAATCAGCGGATACATATTGATATTGCTGTCTGCAAGGGCATTCAATATCAGCAGGATGGCGGCGTAGCTGGCATAGAGCAGGGGGTAACGCCCGTAACTGAGCAGGCAGGAGCTGCCCACGAAGGGCAGGATCAGGATGCCGAACCCCGAGTTGATGCCGCCGAACAGGTAGGTCAGTATGCCAATCATGGTAATGTCGGACACGGCGCTGAAACTCGGTATCTTCAAAGCCTGCCATTGCCATTGCGGATTGAGGGTGGAAAAGAAAATCATCCAGCAGGAAATGGCGAGCCACAAGTAAAATGCCCATGTCGTCCATGAGACGTGCAGGTTTTCATGCCCGCTGACCTCCAACCCGAAGATATGCATAATCAGCAGGGGGAGGACGGTGGCGATGCGGGCGATGTTGATCAGATTGGGAATCTGGTCTTTGAGTTTCTCAAGTTCGCGGGGGTTGGAAATCACCATAATTATGTGTGGAATCGGGTTTATTTCGGGGAAGAAAGCTGTTTCAGACTGCCCGATATGGGCAATAGTCTGCCTTTTTTGCCGCGTTTTGCCTCAAGCAGGGAGATGGGGATGCGGTCTTTGTGCGCCGCGCCGCGCCTGCCTTCGCTTTCAATCAGGATTTCCAGCTCGGAAGAAACGGCGGTATGCGTCATCGATTCGCCGGCGTTTAATCCGATGATTTGCAGCCCTTTGCCTTTCGCCATAATTTTCAATTCGCCGATGGGGAAGGCGAGGGCGCGGTTTTGACTGGTGGCGGCAATGATTTTGCAGTCGGGGTTGATGAACGAGGAGGCATAGACGGCAACCGGCGGCAAAACGGTTTCGCCGCTGTCTGCGGTCATCACCACTTTGCCCGCTTTCACGCGCCCGACCATATCGCCCAGCTTGGTGATGAAGCCATAGCCGCTGCTGCTTGATAATAAATAATGTTGTTCCGGCAATCCTGTCAACATCGCAACGGGTTTCGCGCCGTTTTGCAGCTCGATCAAGGATGAAATCGGTACGCCGTCGCCGCGTCCTCCAGGGATTTCGGCGGCATCGAGCGTGTAGGTTCTGCCCAGTGAATCCAAGATGACGACGGGTAAAACGGTGCGGCCTTCGAGGGTTTGTTTGAGGCGGTCGCCTTCTTTAAACGCAGTTTGGCTCAAATCAAGGTTGTGTCCGGCACGGCTGCGTATCCAGCCTTTTTCCGACAGAATCAGCGTGATCGGCTCATCGGCGGTGGTTTGCGTCAACACGGCGCGTCCGGCTTCTTCCACCAGCGTGCGGCGCGCGTCGCCGAACTGCTTCATGTCCGCCTGCATCTCTTTGATAATCAGCTTGCGTTTTTCGTTTTCGTCGCCCAAAAGGATGTTCAGACGGCCTTGTTCCTCGCGCAATTCGTTCAATTCTTTTTCGAGTTTGAAACCTTCCAAACGCGCCAACTGGCGCAGGCGGATTTCCAAAATGTCTTCGGCTTGGATTTCGGTCAGCCCGAACGCCGCCATCAAATCGGCTTTCGGGTCGTCTGATTCGCGGATGACTTTAATCACTTCGTCGATGTGCAGAAAGACTTTCAGACGGCCTTCGAGGATGTGCAGCCGTTTTTCCACTTGGTTCAAACGGAATTTCAGACGGCGTGTTACGGTTACGGTGCGGAAATCCAGCCATTCCTGCAAAATCGTTTTCAGGTTTTTCTGCGCGGGGCGGTTGTCCAGCCCCATCATCACCAAGTTCATGGACACATTGCCTTCCAGCGAAGTTTGCGCCATCAGCGTGTTGATGAAGGTATCGGTATCGATGCGGCTGGATTTCGGTTCGAACACCAGTCGCACGGGATGTTCGCCGTCGGACTCGTCGCGCACGCGGTCGATTAAATCCAGCATCAGCTTTTTGGTATTGAGCTGGTCTTGGTTGAGCTGCTTTTTGCCCGCTTTCGGTTTCGGGTTGGTCTGCTCTTCGATTTCGGCAAGGATTTTGGCGGAATTGGCGTTCGGCGGTAGCTCGGTTACGATGACGCGCCATTGTCCGCGCGCCAATTTTTCGATTTCATAACGCGCACGCACGCGCACGCTGCCCTTGCCGGTTTCATAAATCCGGCGCAATTCGTCCGCCGGCGTGATGATTTGACCGCCGCCGGCAAAATCAGGTGCGGGAATGTATTGCATCAGGTCGGCGGTTTCCAGCGTCGGCTTTTTCAACAGCGCAATCGCCGCCTGCGTAACTTCGTTCAAATTGTGCGACGGAATCTCGGTCGCCATGCCCACCGCGATGCCTGACGCGCCGTTGAGCAACACCATAGGCAGGCGGGCGGGCAGGTGCAGCGGCTCGTCAAACGCGCCGTCGTAGTTCGGCACGAAATCCACCGTTCCCTGATTGATTTCGGACAACAGCAATTCCGCAATCGGCGTGAGCCGCGCTTCGGTGTAACGCATCGCCGCCGCACCGTCGCCGTCGCGCGAACCGAAGTTGCCGATGCCGTCGATTAAGGGATAGCGCAAGGTAAAATCCTGCGCCATCCGCACCATCGCCTCATAGGCGGAACTGTCGCCGTGCGGATGGTATTTACCCAAAATCTCACCGACCACGCGTGCCGATTTCACCGGCTTCGCCCCCGCCGTCAAACCCATATCGCGCATCGCAAACAAAATGCGCCGCTGAACGGGCTTTTGGCCGTCTGAAACTTCAGGCAGCGCGCGGCCTTTGACCACGCTCATGGCGTATTCGAGATAGGCGCGTTCGGCGTATCGGCCGAGCATCAGCGTATTGGAATCGGTATGTGGAGCGTGCGGTTGCATATTTATCGTATTTCCTTTTCGGTTGAACCCCCGCCACTCGGACATCTGTCCTTCGGGGCGGTAGAATCAGACTTTATTTGGGAGGGGGCAACCCCTTCCAAATCAGGGCAACACATAGGGCGGTGCTTTATGTGTCGTCCTGTGTGTTGAAACATTGTGTATGCGGAATGTAAAGCAAAGGGCATTATTGTAAATCAAAACGGCAAACCATAGTGGGCGCGTGTCTGAATCTGAATCAAATACGGGAAATGTGAAAATATGTTATAAATAAGGCTTTCCCACTTTCACACATTGGAGACGATATGGAACTGGTATTTATCCGCCACGGACAAAGCGAATGGAACGCGAAAAACCTGTTTACAGGCTGGCGCGACGTGAAGCTGAGCGAGCAGGGGCTTGCCGAGGCTGCCGCCGCCGGTAAAAAACTGAAAGAAAACGGCTATGAGTTCGACATCGCCTTCACATCCGTCCTGACCCGCGCGATTAAGACCTGCAACATCGTTTTGGAAGAATCCGACCAACTGTTCGTACCGCAAATCAAAACATGGCGGCTGAACGAACGCCACTACGGCCAACTGCAAGGTTTGGACAAAAAACAAACCGCCGAACAATACGGCGACGAGCAAGTCCGCATCTGGCGGCGCAGCTACGACACCCTGCCGCCGCTTTTGGACAAAGACGATGAGTTTTCCGCACACAAAGACCGCCGCTATGCCCATCTGCCTGCCGATGTCGTACCCGACGGCGAAAACCTGCAAGTAACGCTGGAGCGCGTATTGCCGTTTTGGGAAGACCAAATCGCCCCCGCGATTTTGAGCGGCAAACGCGTCTTGGTGGCGGCGCACGGCAACTCCCTGCGCGCGCTGGCAAAACACATCGAGGGCATTTCCGACAAAGACATCATGGGCTTGGAAATCCCGACTGGCCAGCCGTTGGTGTACAAATTGGACGACAATTTGAAAGTCATCGAAAAATTCTACCTGTAAGGGTGTGAAATAAAAAATGCCGTCTGAAGGCTTGAGCGTTCAGACGGCATTTTTGACGGTAAACGTAGCAACTGCTTTCGCGAGAACGACGGGATTTTAGGTTTTTGTTTTTCTGTTTTCGTGGGAAGGATGGGTTTTAGGTTGCGGTCATTTATCGGAAAAGCAGAAATCGCTCCGCCGTCATTCCCGCGAAAGCGGGAATCTGAACACGTCCGTAGGGAAACCTATATCCCGTCATTCCCATGAAAGTGGGAATCCAGGATGCAGGGGAAATCGTTTTATCCGATAAGTTTCCGCCCCGAAAGGTCTGGATTCCCGCCTGCGCGGGAATGACGGGATTTTTGTAACCGCAGGGCGGGCTTCAGCCTGCCAATCAACAACCGAAAATGAAGAAAAACGGTGGGCTGAAGCCCACCCTACGCAATTGCTTTTGCGGAGATGACGGGGTTTTAGGGTGAAGATGGTGGGAGTTGGTGGGAGTTGGTGGGAGTTGGTGGGCTGAAGCCCACCCTACGCAACTATCCTACGCAACTACTACGCAACTACTACGCAACTACTACGCAATTGCCGCCGCCTTGCGGTACAGCTCGAACAGGAAGGCGGTGCGTTCGGCTTCGTCGTCGGTGTTTTTGCCTGTTTTGTAGCCGTAGGCTTTATCGACTGCCTTGTCGAGGGCGGCGTGGGCTTTGTCTAGGGCGGTATAGCCTGCGTCGGGCGCATAGAGTTCGGCGAGGGTCGGCTCGGGCAAACCGGCTTCCCGCGCTTCTCGGCGGTATTGTCCGCGCGCGTCGAGGACGGCTTGGGCGGCGGTTTCGACGGCGGAGCGGAGCGGGTCTTGGCGGTCGTTTTCAGACGGCATCCGGCAGCTTTCGGGGAAGGGGAAGTTGTTGTACACAACGGTATTGGAATAGCGGTAACGACTTTCCAGACGGCCGGCAACGGTACGCATAAAGGCGTTGTGCATGGTGGAGCTGAGGATGCCGAAGTGGTAGAGGCTGGCGTTTGGAAGGGTAAATACCAAATCGCTGACAACTGTTTCATATGATAGATAACCGATGGGGACGAAACGGCGGCTTTCGGATGAGACGCGTGGGATAATCAGAAAATTGCCGTCTGAAGGCTGGCGGATTTTTTGAAAAAGCCACGGGGTTGCTGCATCTTTTTGAGTTTGTTTGTCGCTGCTGGCTTCGCGCATGGTTTTGACTGCCTGAATACGGGCTTGAACTTGTGGCATTTGTTTCAGGTCGTGGTTGCGTTTGACATCGGATACGCCGTGAAACCACAGGCACCAACGGGTTTTGCCGTTGATAAATTCCTCTGCGCCGACAAAGGGGCGGGTGTATTGTTCCGCCAAGGGTTCGGCGGCAATCAGGGCGTCTTTTTCGGCGGTTGAGAGGATAAGGTTGCCGCCGTCGGTCGGCTTATTACCATAAAGCATTTCAATTTCCCCGCTGATTTGGGTTCTGCGCTTGGCGATAATCAAATCGGGCGCGTCAATCAGATACGGATTGATGTTGGCCGCGGCGTGTTTTACGGGTTCGCCTTTGATGTCGGGATAGTCGTAGAGGGTTTTTTCAGACGGCATTGGCGGCTTTTGGCGGAAGCCGACGATGATGCAGTGGACGGCGGCTTTGCCTGCGGCTTGGCTCGTCCATTGGAAGGTGCGGTGGGCAAAGTGGATTTCGATGCCTTGGTTTAAAAGGCTGCCCCAGAGGATTTCGACCTGCTGGCCTTGGCAGATGGAATTGGTGGAAACAAATGCCGTCTGAACTTGGGGATGCTGCGCCATGATGCCGGCGGCTTTGACGTACCAGTTGCAGACGTAATCCAACAGGCCGTAGCCTTTGATATGGCCGCAGATGCTTTCGAGGTCGTTTTTCTGCTCTTTGGTTTGGTAGGTCGAGCCGATAAAGGGGGGATTGCCGAAGATGTAGTCCACCGCCTGCCAAGGTGTGCGGAGGCTGTTGGCGTGGATGATTTCGGCGGCGTCTTCGAGCGGCAGCGTATGGCAGGCGACTTCGCCGTCGAAGCGGATTTGCGTGCGGATGTTGCATTGGTGGTTTTTGAGCCACATGGCGGTGCGGGCGATGAGGACGGCAAATTCGTCTATTTCGATGCCGTGAAACTGTTTCAGACGGCATTGGACGGACGGGCTGTCGAACAGGCCGCCTGCTTTGTCTTTGAGGGCTTCGGCGATGATGTCGTCTTCAAGGGCGCGGATGCGGTCGTAGGCGACGATAAGGAAGTTGCCGCAGCCGCAGGCCGGGTCGAGGAATTGCAGGTTTTGGATTTTTTGGTAGAAGGCGGCGAGCTTTTTGGCTTTGTCGCGTTTGAAGGCTTTGACGGCTTCAAATTCGGCGCGCAGGTTTTCTAAAAAAAGGCCGTTGATGACTTTGTCGATGTTGGCGGTTTCGGTGTAGTGTGCGCCCGCTTCGCGCCGCTCTTGTGCGTCCATGACTGATTGGAAGAGCGTGCCGAAGATTTCGGGACTGATGTTGAGACCTTTGCAAAAATAGTCTGTTAACGAAATTTGACGCATAAAAATGCGCCAAAAAATTTTCAATTGCCTAAAACCTTCCTAATATTGAGCAAAAAGTAGGAAAAATCAGAAAAGTTTTGCATTTTGAAAATGAGATTGAGCATAAAATTTTAGTAACCTATGTTATTGCAAAGGTCTCATGTTGCGCCAGTCGAAATTGCCGCAGTCGATTAAGGCGCGGTGCTGCTTGGCGGTGAAGTCGAAGGTGCGCAGGCGTTCTTTAAACAGGCCGCCGTTGACGTATTCGAAACCTTTAAATTTTTCGCTTTGGGTCTTGCTGCGCTTTTGGTCGGGTGTGTTGAGGAATTCAAAGAGTTGGTTGAGCTTGTCGCCGAGCGTGTCGGTTTCTTTGCAGCTTTCTAAAAAGTCTTGAAAGAGATAGTTGCGCTGGAAAACGGCGCTGTCGTCGGCAAAAAAGAGGAAAAGCAGGCGCGTGATGAAGAGGCGCAGCTCGTGTTCTTCGTAAATGCCTTCTTCTTTGAGCGCGTCGTGCAGCCTGCCGATGGCCGCCGCCGCTTGAATATCGGCTTCTTCTTGAATTTGGCGGACTTTGGCTTCGATGCCGAACATGAAGTCGAAAACGCCGCGCGTGATGTATTCGGGCAATGCTTCCAAAGGGAACTGCCATTGGTTTTCCACGCCTTCTTCAGGTACGCGGCGATAAAGGTGGAAATGGGCAAAATCGCTGACGGCGTAATATTCGGGCAGCGCAGAGGGCTTGGTGCGCCCGATTTCCTGCAAATAACGCTCCGCCTGCTCTTTGGCCTTGGTCAGGTTTTTGTTGGCGGATTTGTGTTCGGCAAGGAAGATGCCTTCCCAAAATATATCGACGAATTGGGTGTTGTCGGCAGGGTCTTTGACGGGGTATTCGAAGTGGGCGACGTTTTTGCGGTCGATGCCGAAAATGGCGAAAAATTCGTTCTAGAAGGTGTCTTTCTCGCGGCGTTCGTCGGTTTGGTCTTTGTAGTAGGCGGCGAAGTTTTGTGCGGCGGTTTGGAGTTGGAGCAGGGTTTTCATCGGCTTGGGTTTCTATAACGGGGACGGGCGAATTGTATAGTAAATTCAAAGAAAAAACCCCATATCCTTATCTTTGCCCTATTTGCGCTGTTATTTGTGCGAAAGTGGGAATCTGGAAATTTAATGTTGCGGCACTGTCCCTAAAAAACCGAAACCGAACAAACCGGATTCCCACCTGCGAGGTAATGACGGGATTTTAGTAACCGTAGGGTGGGCTTTAGCCCACCAATCAACAATCAAAAATGAAAAAACGGTGGGCTGAAGCCCACCCTACGTAACTAAAAATTACCAACTATGCTTTTTCTTTTATTCCTTCCAAACATGACCATCTATGAGGCGAACTTTGTTGCAATAGATATTTGCTAGAGATTGAGCAGCGGATAGTACTTCTATCTCAAGACAATTCCATTCATATCCTTTTTCTAATGGTAAAACTACTAAAATAGTATCATGTTCTTCACTAAGAGATAATTTATCTTCATTATATGGATTACCGAGTTTTAAAAAATTTGCTGCTTTTTCTATAGCAACTTGCCAAGTTTTATATTTATCGTAATTTTTATCAAAATGTACTCCTCCTTGTTTATTGGATAAAAAAGTAATTATCTGATTCATATTAAAAATATTTCCATTATGGAAAACTCGTTTTAAAGTTAAAAATTTTTCAGCAGGACATAAAATTATATTTGGTTCAGCATAGATTATTGGTTCACCAGAAAATTCTTGTGATGAATGATATATAGAGCTAATAAATTCTCCGCCTAAATAAACTCCACCAGCCATATAAAAATTAACTTTATTCTCTAAGGTTGACAATTTTTCAAATACCAAACTTGTATCAAGGATGGGCAATTCTATAGTTAAACCTATTTCTTTTGCGAGAATATTTAATTGTTTGTCAATTAACCATCGACGGACAATAGGAGTTGCAATGCTACGTACATATCTTGGAGGAAGAGCATCTGCACAAATTAGTGTTTCTGTTAAAGTTGATATATCCTCTTCTAAAAGTTTTTGTAACTCTGTTTTAGTATTCATTCTAACAATCCAAAATATAAGCCATTTGAACAAGACTCAAATGGCTTATTAAGATTTAAATTTAACTTAATTTCTGACAAAGCCAGCTTTCCACGCTTACCAGCATTTCGGGCAATTTGCCGGCATCCGTGCCGCCGGCCTGCGCCAAGTCGGGACGGCCGCCTCCTTTGCCGCCGACTTGTTCGGCTGCAAATTTAACCAGATCGCCTGCTTTCACTTTGCCGGTCAACGGTTTGGATACGCCGGCGCACAGGGAGACTTTGCCGTCGTTTACTGCCGCTAAAAGAATCACGGCGTTGTCGGATTTTCCGGTCAGGTCGGTTACGATTTCGCGCAGGGCGGCTGCGTCGGCTTCGATTTGGGCGGCAACGAGTTTGGCTGCGCCCAAGTCTTTTGCGTCGTCCAAGAGTTTTGCGCCTGCGTGGACGGCGAGTTCGGCTTTGGCGCGTGCCAATTCTTTTTCCAATGCTTTGGCGTGTGCCGCGCCTGCTTGGATTTTCGCCAGTACGTCTTTTTCGGTTTGGGCTTTGGTTTCAGCAATGATGTCTTTCACCAAACGCTCTTGCTCTTGCGCCCATTTGAGTGCGTTCAGGCCGGTGATGGCTTCGATACGGCGCACGCCTGCGGCAATACCGCCTTCGCTGATGATTTTGAAGAGGCCGATGTCGCCGGTGCGTGAAACGTGTGTACCGCCACACAATTCGGTGGAGAAACCGCCCATTTGCAGTACGCGCACTTCGTCGCCGTATTTTTCGCCGAAGAGCATCATGGCGCCGGTTTTTTGGGCATCTTCCATGCTCATAATGGCTGCGTTGACGGCAACGTTGGCCAAGATGGCTTCGTTGACTCGGCGTTCGACTTCGGCGATTTCTTCGGCAGTTACCGCTTGGGGATGGGAAATGTCGAAACGGGTGGATTCGGCGGTAACCAAAGAGCCTTTTTGTTCGACGTGTCCGCCCAATACGTCGCGCAGGGCTTTGTGCATCAGGTGGGTCGCGCTGTGGTTGCGCATATTGGCATTGCGGATTTCGTCATCTACTTTGGCGGTAACGCTGTCGCCGACTTTCAGACGGCCTGAAGTTTGTACGCCGAATTGACCGAATACGGCCGCTTTGATTTTTTGGGTATCGCGTACTTCAAAGCGGTTTTCGCCTGAGAAGATATAGCCGACATCGCCGACTTGGCCGCCGGATTCTGCATAGAACGGGGTAAAGTCGATGACGACTGCGCCGCTGTCGCCTTCGTTCAATTCGTTGACTTGCTCGCCGTCTTTGTATAGGGAGAGGACTTTGGATTCGGTTTGGCGTTCGCTATAACCTTTAAACTCGGTATCTTGACCGTCGTAAGGCAGTTGGGCGTTGGCTTTGAAGCTTTGTGCGGCGCGTGCGCGTGCGCGTTGGGCTTCCATTTCGCGCTCGAAGCCTGCTTCGTCCAGTTCGATATTGCGTTCGCGGCAGATGTCGGCGGTCAAATCGTATGGGAAACCGTAAGTATCGTAGAGTTTGAAGATGATTTCGCCGTCGAGTGTTTTGCCGCCTTTGGCCAGCGCGTTTTCCAACAAAGCCATACCAGTTTCCAGCGTTTGGGCAAAACGGCTTTCTTCGTTTTTCAACGCTTCTTCGATTTGTGCTTGTTTCTCTTTCAACTCAGGGTAGGCACCGCCCATCTCTTTGACCAAATCGGCAACGAGTTTGTGGAAGAACGGTTTGCTTTGACCCAGTTTGTAACCGTGGCGCACGGCGCGGCGGATAATGCGGCGCAATACGTAGCCGCGGCCTTCGTTGGAAGGCAATACGCCGTCTGCAATCAGGAATGAGCAGGAGCGGATGTGGTCGGCGATGACTTTTAGGCTTGGTTCTTCCATGCTGAAAGCTGCGCCGGTTTCGCGGGCAACGGCTTTGAGCAGGTCTTGGAACAAGTCGATTTCGTAGTTGCTGTGAACATGCTGCATGACGGCGGCCATGCGTTCCAAGCCCATGCCGGTATCGACGGACGGCTTGGGCAGCGGATTCATATTGCCTTGTTCGTCGCGGTTGAACTGCATGAATACGCAGTTCCAAATTTCGATCCAGCGGTCGCCGTCTTCTTCGGGGCTGCCGGGAATGCCGCCCCAAATTTCTTCGCCGTGGTCGTAGAAAATTTCGGAGCAGGGGCCGCAAGGGCCGGTGTCGCCCATTTGCCAGAAGTTGTCGGACGCGTATTTCGCGCCTTTGTTGTCGCCGATGCGGACGATGCGTTCAGACGGCATACCGATTTCGTTCAACCAGATGTTGTAGGCTTCGTCGTCTTCTGCGTAAACGGTCGCCAACAGTTTGTCTTTAGGGATGTTGAGCCATTCGGGGGAAGTCAGAAACTCCCAAGCGAAATGGATGGCGTCGCGTTTGAAGTAGTCGCCGAAGGAGAAGTTGCCCATCATTTCAAAGAAGGTGTGGTGGCGGGCGGTGTAGCCGACGTTTTCCAAGTCGTTGTGTTTGCCGCCGGCGCGTACGCATTTTTGCGCGGTGGTGGCGCGGCTGTACGGGCGTTTGTCGAAACCTAAGAATACGTCTTTAAATTGGTTCATGCCCGCGTTGGTAAACAGCAGGGTCGGGTCGTCGTGCGGCACGAGGCTGGAAGAGCGGACGACGGTGTGGCCTTTGGTTTCAAAAAATTTTAGGAATTTTTGGCGCAGTTCGGAGGTTTTCATAATTTTTTCAATGTCTCTCAAATGTCGTGTCATGGTAAAAGCAGGGAAAACGAACGGCGGTATCTTACCGCAAATCCCTGTTTCTAGCTATGGAAGCGGCGGTTTTCGGAAGAGTGTGGCGGGATTTTGAATGCCGTCTGAAGCCCTGTTGCCAATATCGGCTATAATGGCCGCTTTCTCCAACCCGATATGCAAGGAATGATAATGGCCAAACATCTGCCACTCGCCGTCCTGACTGCTTTGCTGCTTGCAGCGTGCGGCGGTTCGGACAAACCGCCTGCCGAAAAACCGGCGCCGGCGGAAAACCGAAACGTATTGAAAATTTACAACTGGTCGGAATACGTCGATCCGGAAACCGTTGCCGATTTTGAAAAGAAAAACGGCATCAAGGTTACTTATGATGTGTACGACAGCGATGAAACGCTGGAAAGCAAGGTGCTGACCGGAAAATCCGGTTACGACATTGTCGCGCCGTCCAATGCGTTTGTGGGCAGGCAGATTAAGGCAGGTGCGTATCAGAAAATCGATAAGTCGCTGATTCCCAATTATAAACACCTCAACCCTGAAATGATGAGGCTGATGGACGGGGTCGATCCCGGCCACGAATACGCCGTGCCGTTTTATTGGGGGACAAATACCTTCGCCATCAATACCGAACGCGTGAAAAAGGCTTTGGGTACGGACAAGCTGCCGGACAACCAGTGGGATTTGGTGTTCGACCCCGAATACACGTCCAAACTCAAGCAATGCGGCATCAGCTATTTGGACAGCGCGGCGGAAATCTATCCTATGGTGTTGAACTATTTGGGTAAAAACCCGAACAGCAGCAATACGGAAGACATCAGGGAGGCAACCGCCCTGCTCAAGAAAAACCGCCCCAATATCAAACGCTTCACTTCGTCCGGCTTTATCGATGATTTGGCGCGCGGCGATACCTGCGTAACAATCGGTTTCGGCGGCGATTTGAACATCGCCAAACGCCGTGCCGAAGAAGCGGGCGGCAAGGAAAAAATCCGCGTGATGATGCCCAAAGAGGGCGTGGGGATTTGGGTGGATTCTTTCGTGATTCCGAAAGATGCGAAAAACGTCGCCAACGCGCACAAATACATCAACGACTTCCTCGACCCGGAAGTGTCGGCGAAAAACGGCAATTTCGTTACTTATGCGCCTTCGAGCAAGCCGGCGCGTGAGCTGATGGAAGACGAATTTAAAAACGACAATACGATTTTCCCAACCGAGGAGGATTTGAAAAACAGCTTTATCATGGTGCCTATCCAGCCGGCGGCATTGAAGTTTATGGTGCGCCAGTGGCAGGATGTGAAGGCGGGGAAATAAAGCCCGATATGCCGTCTGAAGGATGTTCGGACGGCATTTTTTATCTTTGGCGGAACAGGGATTGCAGCCGCTGTTTGAAGGCAGTGGGGCGGATGCTGCTCAAAATACCGCTGAGGATGATGCACATACCGAGTATTTCCTGCCAGAAAAGCTCTTCGCCCAGAAAAAATGCGGCAGACAGGGCGGAAAAAACGACGGTCATATAGGAAAGCGAGGCAACCGTGAATTTGTCGCCGACTTTGTAGGCGCGCGTCATCGACAGTTGGGCAATCAGCGCGGACACGCCGATGCACGACAGATAAACTGCCGATGGAAAGGACAGGGTGTGCCAGCCGGTCAGCGTCGCCCAAACCGACGACATCGCCACACCTGTCACGGAAAGGTAAAACACGACGCGCCAGCCGGGTTCGCCCGCCAAAGACAGTTCGCGCACTTTCAAATACGCCCAGCCGGACATCGCGCCGCCCGCCAGCCCGGCGAGTGCCGCCGTTTCCTGACCGCTGCGGAACGAGGGATTAAGCAGCAATACCACGCCGGCAAAACCAAGGAGCAGCACCGCCTGCGTGTAAACGGAAATCCGTTCTTTCAAAATCAGGAAGGAAAATACCGCCAAAAAAATCGACGAGGTGTAACTCAGGGTAACGCCGGTGGCCAAAGGCAGATGCGTTACCGCGTAAAACAGCAGCAGCATCGCCCCCGTCCCGACCATACTGCGGTTTAAGTGGTTTTTCCAATGGGGCGTGCGGAAGGTGTCCCGACGCAATACGGCGGCAGCCCCGAGCGCAACGGTTGAAAACAGCATGCGCCAAAAGACCAATTCGCCGCTGCCGAGGGCAAATTTTGCCGATGCCTCTTTAATCAATACGTTCATAATGGTAAAGCAGGCCGCCGCCACCAGCATCCAGCCCGATCCTAAAATGTCTTTTTTTGCGGTATCCATAAACGGTCGTTGCGATAAGGACGGTCGGATTGTAAACCTTGCGGCAAGGCTTGTGGAATGTGTTTTTGCCTGCTTCTGATGCCGAAATTTTATTTTTCTTGCCGAACAATTTGTTTTCTCAAGGCAAACTTGATTATAATGGGGGCATGAAAAAATACCTTATCCCTCTTTCCATTGTGGCAGTTCTTTCCGGCTGCCAGTCTATTTATGTGCCCACATTGACGGAAATCCCCGTGAATCCTATCAATACCGTCAAAACGGAAGCACCTGCAAAAGGTTTCCGCCTTGCCTCTTCGCATTGGACGGATGTTGCCAAAATCAGCGATGAAGCGACGCGCTTGGGCTATCAGGTGGGTATCGGTAAAATGACCAAGGTTCAGGCGGCGCAATATCTGAACAACTTCAGAAAACGCCTGGTCGGACGCAATGCCGTCGATGACAGTATGTATGAAATCTACCTGCGTTCGGCGATAGACAGCCAGCGGGGCGCAATCAATACGGAACAGTCCAAGCTGTATATCCAGAATGCCTTGCGCGGCTGGCAGCAGCGTTGGAAAAATATGGATGTCAAACCCAACAACCCCGCATTTACCAACTTTTTGATGGAAGTGATGAAGATGCAGCCCTTGAAATGACGCGGTACGCAAATGCTGTATGAAAGCCTTTTCAGACGGCATTTGCGTTTGAAGCCCCGATTTATTTTTGCCCGCCTTCTTTCCGGTATTGACCCGGCGAAACGTGATATTGCCGTTTGAACGCCTTGCCGAAGTGCGTTTCCGACTGAAAGCCTACCGACAGTGCGACCGACAAAACCGAATCCGGGTTTTTTTTCAGCAGCAACGCGCCTTTTTGCAGGCGGATATGGTTCACAAAGGCGTGCGGGCTGAGTCCGACCCGGCTTTTGAAACGGCGCATCAGTTGCGCGCGCGACATATTGGCAGCCGCCACCATTTTGTCGACATTCCATTCGTCTTCCGGTTTGTCTATCACCTTTTGGATTAAATGTCCCAAACGTTTGTCCTGCCAACCTTTCAATACGCCCGAGAGTTCGACATCCTTATCCTGTTCGAGATAGGCGCGCAGGATAAGCACCAGCAGGACGGACGACAATGCGTTGACCATGGAAACCGTCCCCGTCAAAGGTTTTTTGCTTTCCAGTTGCAGCATTGAAACCACATACTGTAAACTCGGATGGGCAATGTTCAGAAAAACGGTTTCCGGCAGCCCGTTCATCAAATCGGCGTGGGTGTCGTAGCGGAAACGGGCGCAAAACAGGCTCATATCCTGTCCGTTTCCGCACTGTTTGACCGTAAACGCACCGTGCTGCCGCATATCCGGTTGTAAACTTTCTCCGCATTTTCCGTCGTGGCTCAACACATGACCCAAGCCGCGCGGGAAAAATACAATATCCCCTGTACTGACCGGACGCGGGGAAGTTTCGCCGTCGATGCAGAGATAGCCGTTGCCCGATGTAACAATGTGTACCAGTCCTTCGCGTTGCAAGGTTTCATGCCGTACCGACCATTGTCCGCCCAAAAGGCACTGCACATCCACACTGCCCGTCAATTGGGCGAAATCGACCAGTTTGT
The DNA here is from genome assembly GCF_001814225.1 of Neisseria sp. HMSC070F02. Lineage (NCBI taxonomy): Bacteria > Pseudomonadati > Pseudomonadota > Betaproteobacteria > Neisseriales > Neisseriaceae > Neisseria > Neisseria sp. HMSC070F02. The sequence goes on from NZ_KV815455.1 coordinate 25,640, forward strand.
CCAGAATGTCCATAAATCTTTTTGAACCATAAAATGAGATGATTAAACGAGAAACACAACTGAATAATTGCAATAATACGCACATCGAAAACAGATACGCAAGCGCGTATCAGGGTTAAACGCAAGAGAAAGGAAAAGAAAATGTTTAAAGATTGGAAAGAACATACCGCATTGGTTAAAAAATCGTTCGGCGAGCTGGGTAAGGCGCATCCTAAAATGCTGCAGGCCTACGGCGCATTGGAACAGGCCGCCGCCGCCGAAGCACTTGATGCCAAAACGCGCGAACTGATTGCCATCGCCGTTGCCATTACCACACGTTGTGAGAGCTGCATCAGTGTTCACGCCGCCGCCGCCGCCAAAGCCGGTGCGACCGACAGCGAAATCGCCGGCGCATTGGCAACCGCCATCGCCCTGAATGCCGGTGCCGCTTACACTTACGCCCTGCGTGCATTGGAAGCGGTTGAAACGCAAAAATAATCCGAATCGGATTGAAATGCCGTCTGAAAATATTTCAGACGGCATTTTGCCTGTTATGCTTCCCGATATTTTGCAGACAACATATACAGCCGTTTTTTTCAGACGGCATTTGAGAAACAAGGGGTAAGCGTGAAATATAGTGGATTAACAAAAATCAGGACAAGGCGAACGAAGCCGCAGACAGTACAGATAGTACGGAACCGATTCACTTGGTGCTTAGCACCTTTAGAGAATCGTTCTCTTCGAGCTAGGGCGAGGCAACGCCGTACTGGTTTAAATTTAATCCACTATATTATCGCTGGGTATGGTTTGCCGCCATAAGCTGTCTGCTGTTGTCCGCCGTTTTTATTGCACCTTACCTGACGGCATTTCACGAACAAGAAAAAACATTAGAATATGCGGAATTGACCGTTACCGCCCCCAACCGCAGCGGACGGGCAATCAAACTGGATGCAGACGGGCAGCATTACCGGCTTTCCTGCTATGGGTTCGACAGTTTGTGCACAGGCGGCAATATCGGCAGAACCATCAGGGCGGAGCAGGTTAGAGCCGTTTTAAGCGAAACCGTCGGCAAAGGTTTTTTAAACGGCGTTCTGTTGGAATACCGCAACAGTGGCAGTGTCTATAAGCAATAAAGATTTTGCCCGCACGGAAGACCGCCTTGTCGAAGTGTTGGCACAACCTGCCGTTTTCAGCCTGAAACTGGGTATTTTGCTTTTATTGCCCGCCATTTTCCTGCGTTTGAAAAGAATGTGAAAACAAATTGGCGGGGCGGGGGAATGCCCATGCGGCAATTTTACGTTTTGGGTTATGAGGATAACCGTTATAATCACAACTTTACAGTCTGCACGGAGAAAACCGATGCCTTGGAATCTCCCCATCTTCCTCACATGGTTGAGGGTCTTGCTCATTCCTGTCATGACAGCCCTTTTTTACCTGCCTTTTCCGTGGTTCGCGGAGGAAACGATTAATCTCACCGCCGCCGTCATTTTTGCCGTTGCCGCCTTAACCGACTGGTTTGACGGATTTTTGGCAAGACTGTGGAAACAGACTTCCGATTTCGGCGCCTTCCTCGATCCCGTCGCCGACAAGCTGATGGTTGCCGTATCGCTACTTTTACTGGTCAAACTCGACCGGACCTATGTTTTGTTTGCCATGATTATCATCGGCAGGGAAATTACCATTTCCGCATTGCGCGAATGGATGGCGCAAATGGGCAAAAGGAACAGCGTTGCCGTCGCCACCGTCGGTAAGTTCAAAACCGCCGCGCAAATGCTGGCAATCTTCCTGCTGCTGCTGAATATTCCCGATTTTTACGGATTTAATCTTGTTGTTATCGGCAATGTATTGATGTTTATCGCATCTTTGCTGACAGTCTGGTCGATGCTGTATTATCTGAAAATGGCGTGGAAAGAAATCGCCTGAAAAAAACATAAAAATAGCTTGACGGCAAAAACAGAATCCATAATAATTGCGTCTCTTCGATGTTGGAGAATGAAATCGGGCGGGAATAGCTCAGTTGGTAGAGCGCAACCTTGCCAAGGTTGAGGTCGCGAGTTCGAGACTCGTTTTCCGCTCCAAAAACCGATATGTTTGAACGCGCGGGAATAGCTCAGTTGGTAGAGCGCAACCTTGCCAAGGTTGAGGTCGCGAGTTCGAGACTCGTTTCCCGCTCCAAAAATTTCATTTTCCCACAATCATTGCGGGAATAGCTCAGTTGGTAGAGCGCAACCTTGCCAAGGTTGAGGTCGCGAGTTCGAGACTCGTTTCCCGCTCCAAGTTTTTTAGATAAGCCAGTTTTAGGGCGAGATAGCAAAGTGGTTATGCAGCGGATTGCAAATCCGTCTACGCCGGTTCGATTCCGACTCTCGCCTCCATTATCGTACTATGGCGGGGTGGCAGAGTGTTTATGCTATGAGGAGTGCAATCTTCATACAGGCCGGTTAAAATCCGCGCCCCCGCCTCCACCTTTCACAAATGCCCGGGTGGTGAAATAGGTAGACACAACGGACTTAAAATCCGTCGGGACTAAACATCCCGTGCCGGTTCGATTCCGGCTCCGGGCACCAAGCTGAAAATGACAATGCCGCTCCAAGCGGTTATTTTTTTATCTGTCGGAAGGTGATGGACAATATTGACATGTTCATGCCTGAACAAGAGGAAATCCAATCAATGTGGAAAGAAATTTTACTGAATTACGGTATTTTCCTGCTCGAACTGCTTACCGTGTTCGGCGCAATTGCGCTGATTGTGTTGGCTATCGTACAGAGTAAGAAACAGTCGGAAAGCGGCAGTGTCGTACTGACGGATTTTTCGGAAAATTATAAAAAACAGCGGCAATCGTTTGAAGCATTCTTTTTAAGCGGGGAAGAGGCAAAACATCAGGAAAAAGAGGAAAAGAAAAAGGAAAAGGCGGAAGCCAAAGCAGAGAAAAAGCGTTTGAAGGAGGGTGGGGAGAAATCTGCCGAAACGCAAAAATCCCGCCTTTTTGTGTTGGATTTTGACGGCGATTTGTATGCACACGCCGTAGAATCCTTGCGTCATGAGATTACGGCGGTGCTTTTGATTGCCAAGCCTGAAGATGAGGTTCTGCTTAGATTGGAAAGTCCGGGCGGCGTGGTTCACGGTTACGGTTTGGCGGCTTCGCAGCTTAGGCGTTTGCGCGAACGCAATATTCCGCTGACCGTCGCCGTCGATAAGGTGGCGGCGAGCGGCGGTTATATGATGGCGTGTGTGGCGGATAAAATTGTTTCCGCTCCGTTTGCGATTGTCGGTTCGGTGGGTGTGGTGGCGGAAGTACCGAATATCCACCGCCTGTTGAAAAAACATGATATCGATGTGGATGTGATGACGGCGGGCGAATTTAAGCGCACGGTTACTTTTATGGGTGAAAATACGGAAAAGGGCAAACAGAAATTCCGACAGGAACTGGAGGAAACGCATCAGTTGTTCAAGCAGTTTGTCAGCGAGAACCGCCCTCAATTGGATATTGAGGAAGTGGCAACGGGCGAGCATTGGTTCGGTCGGCAGGCGTTGGCGTTGAACTTGATTGACGAGATTTCGACCAGTGATGATTTGTTGTTGAAAGCGTTTGAAAACAAACAGGTTATCGAAGTGAAATATCAGGAGAAGCAAAGCCTGATTCAGCGCATTGGTTTGCAGGCGGAAGCTTCTGTTGAAAAGTTGTTTGCCAAACTTGTCAACCGGCGGGCGGATGTGATGTAGTTTGCCGAACGGATGGAAATGCCGTCTGAAGCGTGTTCAGACGGCATTTTTCAAGTTCCGGCTTTGATGTTCCGTTCCAATCCCCCTATCCGTTGTCCGATGTCTTTCAAATTGGAATATTGTTCGACCAATCGCGGCACGTCGTCCAAACTCATGGCAAACATCCACAGATAAGTGCCGACCGAATAGACATGCCCCGCGCTGCTGTAGCCTTTGAGCGTCATCATCACAAAAGCAAAGCCGAACAAAATACCCATCGCCGTGCCGACGCAGAGATAGCCGAAGGCTTCGCGGTTGGAAATCAGCACACGCAGGCGCGCAACCAGTCCGTAATGGCGGTACAGCTGCCGTCGGTCTCCTTTTCGGATAAAGTGGTTGTCGCATTCCAAGCTGTTGTTCAGGCGGAAATACAGGTTTTCGCTAATGGCGGCAAAACGTGGCAAAAGCCATAAAAACAACGCAAGTATGCCCACCGCCGACACGCCGACCCAAAATTCCAGCACCAGCAGCATGATGCACGCGCCGAATATGGATACGACGGATGTCGCGGCAATCGGCAGGTGTTCTTCAAAAAAGCTGACAAACTCACGCGACAGGGCAACCCGCGCAGTTACCGCCGAATGCGGGACTTGTCGCTGCCGCTGTTCCAACACGACCGGCACGGCGATTTCGGTATAAATCCGCGTAAACGTGCGCGTATCGGCAATCCGCCGCGCCGCACCGACCAGCCACATCAAAAGCACAACTAAAGCGTACAGCAACGCCTGCCACACCTCCCCCGCAATCACGGCATTGATCGCCCGGCCGCCAAACACCGGATACACCAGCATCAAAAGGTTTTCCAGTCCGACCAGGGAAAATGTGCCAATCAATCGCTTGCGGTGGGTTTGGGCTATGTGTTTCAACATTTTCCACATATTTGCCCCCCTATTTTTTATTTTCCGAGATTGTTTTTTCCATCACTTCAGCCAGTGCATCCAAATCGGCAAACAGCCGGGTTGTGCGCTTGTCGCCGAATGTGGCAAATACTTTGTGAGACCTTTGCAAAATTCCTTTCCCTCCCGAC
>NZ_KV815456.1:0-221 GCF_001814225.1 Neisseria sp. HMSC070F02
GTATCATAGCAACAAACCGCCCGGCCGCCACCCGCGCCCACCCAAGGCACACAACCGTTGCGCAGCACAGGGAGCGGCAGGGCAACCCATCGACACAACCGGACAGTTGCCGGACAACACAACCGAATGCAAGGCAGGTTGATGATGAGTACCCGATACCATTACGCAGGTATAGTGAATTAAATCTAAACCAGTACAGCGTTGGTTCGCCTTAGCTCAAA
>NZ_KV815457.1:0-581 GCF_001814225.1 Neisseria sp. HMSC070F02
CAAAGTTGAGTATTGTACTATTTTGTTTTTAATTAACTATAAAACGCTTGTGTGAATAGGAAGACTGCAGAATATTGCTGCCTTTTCCTGTTTGCTTTAAATAAACAGAAAATGCCGTCTGAAACCGATTTTCAGACGGCATTTGTCCCTTAAAACACGTTTTTTCAAGCGCGACCATACCAAACACCCACAGGTTGCCTTCCATCCTTCGTACAACCTTTGCTCCATCAAACATCCACTTCCTAAATACTGATGTCTGCTTAGGTTGAATCGGCATTCGTACGATTACGGCACACCGCCTAATCTGTACCTGCGTCTGTTGCGCCCAATACCAAAGGCTATCTGAAAATCTCCCAAACTTTTCAGGTAGCCTTATCACGTTTTCGACTGTCACCACACGCCCAAAGACTGCCTGAAACCCTTTTTCAGACGTTCCACTCCGATACCCCCCAACAAAACGCCGCCCGAACACATGTTCAGACGACATTTTCTTTGCGTCGATTCATTGCAGTGTTTACCTGCTTTAAGGCGGACAAAGGTGCGGAAGCGGTAAACAACGATACAGAACATAATGCTACATA
>NZ_KV815458.1:0-3169 GCF_001814225.1 Neisseria sp. HMSC070F02
AAATTGCCTTAGCATTGAATGTCTAGATTCCCGCTTTTGCGGGAATGACGACTCATAAATTACCCGAAACAACCAAAAATAACCGAAATCAACCGGCTTCCCTGCGTGGGAATGAAATGGATTTTTCTTTGAGTTGCCGATGCGATAAAACGGATTGGCATAGGCTTGCGGCAGGATGATGCGTTTGGGGAAACAAATGCCGTCTGAAGGGCTTTCAGACGGCATTGCGGTTTTCTACAAAACGCGGGCTGCCTTTAAAACTTGTAGCTCATCGTCATCAAAAAGGTGCGTCCGCGTGCAAAATTGGTCAATACGCTTTTGCTTGTGCCGCCGTATTTGCCGTTGCACAACGTTTTATCAGCATTACACGTTACTTCTTCGTCCTTGTCTTTCGGGTCGAACGAACTGTAATAACGCTGCGTTGCCGCATCATTGCCCGCATCGAGCGGATCGATATAACGCCTGTCGAACAGATTTTTGACTTCGGCGCGGAAAATAAGGTTTTTCTTCGGCTCGTAAGCGGCGTAAAAATCAAAAATCAAAGGCTGGCGGGCAAGGGTTTCGGTTTGTTTGATGGAACGCTTGCCCAGTTGCCGGACATTGCTGGTATTTCCCCCGTTGGTGCCGTCGATATAGCGTTCTTCAGCCGTCGCGCGGATGCTCTTGCCGAAATAGCGCATCGCGCCGCCCAAAGTCAGTTTGTTGCCCAACCAGCGCGTACCGACTTCCAAACGTCCGTAATCTCGCGGCAGGGCGGAAACCCTGCTCAACCCATAACCTTGTTTGAGTTGGTCTTCTTTGGACGCATTGTTGGGCGATTCGCTCGCATCGCTGAAGTTGGTCGGTTGCGTGCTTTTTTGATAGGCGTAAGAAAGGTTGGTGAAAAAACGCCCATAATCGTAATTCAGCTCCAACTCAAAACCGTGTTTGTGCACTTTGTCTTTGAAATTGCGATGTTGGATGGTGTAGGCAAGCCCGGTGCTGCTGACCCAGCTCGGAATATCCCCGTTCAAATCCCACCATTTCCCGTAAACGTTGTGGATGTAGTTGTCGATGCGGCTGCGGTAGCCGACCAGTTTTAATCCTAATGTATCATCTTGTTTTAACAGTCCTTTTTTATAGGTATTGAAGCCAAATTGCCAAGTGTTTGCGCGCTCTGGTTTTAAGGCGGTGTGAACGCCGGAGTCGCCGATTTGGGAAAAATACATTTCTTGGATGTTGGGCATACGGTGTGTGCGCGAATAGCTGGCGAACGGCATGAAATAATCGCCGAAGTCCGCACTAATGCTGACCGAATGGTTGTTGGCGCGCTTTTTGCCGTATTTTTTCAATACGGGTTCATAAAGCCCGCAGCTCGGGTTGCAATGTTCCCTGTATGTCGGCGAGTTTTCTCCGAATGCCCGCTTAAATTCGCCTTCCGAGCTGTAATAGCCCGTATATTCGCCGCCGAAACGGTAGCCGACGGTATTGGTGCTGTAGTTTAAGCGGTAAATGTCTTTTTTGAGCGCGGCATCGAAGTAGAACGTGTTGAAATATTGGCTGCCGGCCGGTTGGACAATGGTTGATTTTTGGGGCAGCAGCCCTTTATCGCCCTTAAACCGCCCCAAATAGGAATAAAGCCCGTTGTCCTGATCAGGACCGTCGAAAAACAGCCCCAATTCTTCAGGAAAGCGGTTTTTGCCGTATTCGTTGTGGAAATAATTGAAGCCCAAAGTGGTTTGCAACTCGGTTTCGCGGGGCAGCCGGAAGGTGGCGGTGTTGTTGAGGTCGAGGATTTTTGCGTTGTTGTAGGTTTCAAAATCCTTTAAAAGCCCCCAGCCTGTAAACTTCGACCCTTTCGGATATTTCTGCCTGCCCGAATTGTAGGCTGCGGTCAGATTGAGGTTGGTATACGGGTTCAAAGACAAACCGTAATTGAATTGATAATTGCGGTTGATGATTTTGCGGCTGCCGATTTTGGTGTTTAAATCGCGAAATTGCGCCGTGTATTTATTGAATACGCCGTCGTATTCCAATTTAAACAGATTACCTGCCGACTGCTGCTTCAGGCTGGACGGATCGATGGGGGTGATGTCGTATTGCGGCGCCAGGTTTTCCCGCCAGCTTTTGTCATGACCTTCGATGTATTTTTGCAGTTCTTGGGGGTCATTGTATTTTTGATACCACTTGGTTTTCCAGTACGGCCTTTGGAAATCCCGCTCCCATTTTCCGCTGTTGGAATTGAATTTCAACCCGCCTTCTTGTACAAAATATCGCTGCTTGCGCCGTTCCAGATATTCCGCGCCAAAATTTCCGATGTGCTGCCCGCCGCCGCCCACGCGGTAATTTTGCGCCACGCTGCGCCTGCTGTGCCCGTAAAGCACACCGACAGATGCTCCGCTTTCCAGCCATTTGCGCGCACCTATCGCCGCCATCGCATTACCTTTGGTTGAATTGGTGCCGGTCAGACCTTTTAGCAGCAGGCCGTAGGTATTATTGCCCTGAACGACGTCATCCACGCCTAAAGTCCGCAGATTCGCCGAACCGGCAAGGCTGTTGATGCCTGCCGAGCCGCTGAAGCTGCCTTTGACGACATCCAGTCCGGCAATAAAATTGCTGTCGACAGATGCACCGAATTGAGATGAACCGCCTGCCCTGCCCGCATCGGTAGAAGTCGAATAAAAGGTCTGCGTGATGCCGTCCACCATCGTATTGACCCGCCCGAACCCGCTGTCGCCGCGAATATTCAAAGACACAATGCCCGAGCTTTTATCTTGCTGTGTAAACGCACCGGGGATGCTGCGTACGATGTTGTCGAGGTTTTCGCTGGATTTGAATATATCCTGACGGGTCGATACGGCACGCGCATCGGTAAACACTTTTTTGTCTTTCGGTACGCGCTTCGCCTTGACGTGCACATCTTCCAAAACCTGTATCTGCGCCTCGCTGCCCGCGCGCCCTGCATCTTCGGCATAACTATGATGATATAGCATAACACCCATAAGATAAAAACAAATCGGCTTCAACCGGAAAGAAGATTTCATATTTTCCTCAACAATAAACAGTCAGACAATTAAGAAATATATTAGCATTTTTTTAGGCGGCATAAACATTAAAAAGTGTAAATTCGATATACCGTCTGAAGATTTCAATTGGATGAGACCTTTGCAAAAATAGTCTGTTAACGAAA
>NZ_KV815459.1:0-655 GCF_001814225.1 Neisseria sp. HMSC070F02
TAGCGGCAGATTATGCCAGTTACAGAAAATGGAAAGAAAGTAATTCTTCTACTAAAAAAGTTACTGAAGAGATAAACAACAACTACAAAGAAACCCAAACAAAACATCAGGGAAACGGCAGCTTCCACGCCGCTTCTTCTCTCGGCTTATCCGCCATTTACGATTTCAAACTCAACGATAAATTCGATAAATTCAAACCCTATATCGGTGTGCGCGTCGCCTACGGACACGTTAAACATCAGGTTCATTCAGTGGAAAGCAAAAACACGATTGTTACCTCTAAACCAACGCAAGGCGCTGCACAGGGAGGTCCTGTCCCAACAGGTTTTGTCCCCAAATCTGCCTATCACGAAAGCCACAGCATCAGCAGCTTGGGTCTTGGTGTCATCGCCGGTGTCGGTTTCGACATCACGCCCAAGCTGACCTTGGACACCGGATACCGTTACCACAACTGGGGACGCTTGGAAAACACCCGCTTCAAAACCCACGAAGTCTCATTGGGCATGCGCTACCACTTCTGATTCCCCGACACCGATGCCGTCTGAACCTTCAGACGGCATTTTTGATGCACTCGCCGTTTACAGGCGCGGGGCGGGCGTGGAAATACCCGAACCGTCATTCCCGACAACACCGTAATCTTGAAACCCGTCATTCC
>NZ_KV815460.1:0-3610 GCF_001814225.1 Neisseria sp. HMSC070F02
ATCCAGTGTCTTAACCGCTTGACGACTCCCCAACAATGTTTATACGGACAACAAAGGATGCTTTGAAAGACCCTCTGCCAAATATGCCTCGTACAAACCTGAAACTTGTCGGTATATATTGTATGCGCTATTCCTATCTTGACACGCCGTGAATACACATGCCCCGGAACCTGTCATTAAGGCAAATCCATATCGGGACAACTCGGAATAGGCTTTCCAAACTTCAGGGTATTCTTTAAATACAACTGCCTGCATATCATTTCTAAACGGTCGCAGATTTTGGAAAGTCGGCATTATGCTTGAGGCAGAATCCCGTGTCAAGCTTTCGTGTGTGAAAATTTTTGCAGTGGAAACGTGGACGGGCGGTTTGACGATGACATACCACTGTTTCGGAATATCCATTTCGTCCAGCCTGTCGCCTATACCCCGCGCAAACGCATTTTTTCCGAAAATAAAAAACGGTACGTCCGCCCCCAGAGCCGCGCCCGAATCAATGAGCTGCCGCTGCGTCAGACCGCACTGCCACCAACGGTTCAACACCAGCAAAACGGTTGCCGCATCCGAGCTTCCGCCGCCCAAACCCGCCCCTGTCGGGATTTTTTTGTCCAGCCATATTTCCACGCCGGCGGGGTTGCGCGCATATTTTTGCAGCAACGATGCGGCACGGTAGCTCAAATCGGCTTCCTGCGGCATGCCATCAACCGGATTGTGCAGGATGATTTTGCCGTCGTCCCTTAGTTTCAAATATACGGTATCCTGCAAATCTATCAGGCAGAATATGCTTTCGATATTGTGATAACCGTCTTCCCGCTTTCCAGTAATCCTCAAATCGAGATTCAGTTTTGCAGGTGCGGGAAACGCCTGCCGTCCGTCCGCAATATTCATCTGTCCGCCTTATCTCGTGCGCGCCGCACAGCGTTCCGGGGTTTCAGTTTCAGACGGCATACCGATTTCGGTGAAAACCAGCCTGATGTTCAAATTTCCGTTATTCAGTTGCAACGTTCGGACTTGCCCCCCACTGTCGGCGGTTCTGCCGACAGTCCAACCGTATTGTTCCAATATGCCGTCCGGCAGGATGCGGTAAGGCGCGCCCGCCACACGCCTGCCATCTGCCCAGATATGCAGATATTGGATTGGCAGTTTGAAACCGACCAGCTGCCTGCTCAATTCTTCCGCACTTTCCGCCTGATAGACATTTCCTTTGCCGTCCACTGCCAATGCGCCGTCCCTGTCTTGACACAACTGCCCGAGCGTACTGCCCAAAGGGGTATTGATATTGATGGTTTCCACGGGCGGTTGGTATGTCCAATCGAAATTTGCATACGAACCTTTCCCTTCCGCTTTCACTGCCAACCGCCCTTCCGCCGTGAAACTGCGGGTGTGTTCGGACGGCTGCCACAGGTTTTCGTTATTTTGAGGCAATTGCGCGCAAGCGGTCAAAAGCAGGATGACCGATGCGGATACGGTGTGTTTCATCAGAATTTCCTTAACGGGTGCCATCCTGCCGGCCGGCGGGTTCGGCGTGCCGTGCAAAACGCGTGCGAACTGCGTGCCGTTTGCCCGAATGCCCCGGCTTCCCGGCAAACCTTATGCCGTCTGAAAGGATGGACCTGCATTATTTCCGAGGTTTTCGGGAAGGTTGGGGCAATGCGATGCCGTGACGTTTGAGCGTTTCCCGCCATATTTTCTTGTCTCCCGTAAGGTGTGCCGCCTGCGTCCATACGTCAACCGCCTGATCGCGTTCGCCCAATGCCCACAACACTTCGCCCAAATGGGCGGCAACTTCGGGCTCGGGGTCGTTTTCAAACGAATACCGCAGATACGGCAGCGCGCTTTCCGCGTCGCCTTTCAGGTAATACGCCCAGCCTATGCTGTCGTTGACAGCGGTATCGTCCGGGTTGATTTGGTATGCCGTCTGAAGCAGGGCGAAGCCTTCGTCCAAACGTTTGGAATCGGAAAGCAGGCTGTAGCCCAGATTATTCATAATCTGAGCGTTATCGGGTGCAAGCCTGAACGCCCTTTCAAGATCTGAAATCATTTTTTTCCGCTTGCCAAGCCGATCGTAAACAACTGACCGCTGTACCAATGCCTCTGCCTGTAACTCTGTATTACTGCCGGCAGGCGGTTTTTCGATAATCTTGTCCAACCCCCTCAAAGCCTCCCGTTTATCGGGCAGCTTCGACAGGGCGAGCATCTGTATTTTGGACAAATTGTCTGCCGTAAAATACCGCCCCTGCTGTTCGGGAAGTTTCCGCACCCTGCCGATCTGCCGCAAAGCCGCCCTGCCGCCGTCCAACTCGACAGCCGCCGCAGCCGCCAGCACACCTTTGTCGAACAGGTATTCCGGCGCGGACACTTTTTTCAACCACTGCCTGACTTTGGTGTAATCCCTTCGGTCGGCATATATCATCGCCGCCGTCATTGCCGCCCTGCTCCGCTGTTCCTCCGTCCCCCTGCCGTATGCCTTTTCGGCGTAGCCGTCGATAACGGAAGCACCTTCTTTTCGGTTTGCCGCCAATATCGCTGCCTGAATATACAGGTCTGCATTCGGATTGCGTTCCAACAGCACGTTCAAACGCGCATAGGCATCATCCAGCCTGTGCAGGGAAACCAGATTCATAATTTCCATTTCCTGCCAGACGGCCGAAAGGTTTTGGGTGTCTGTCTGCTCGAAAAAGCCGTCGAGTATTTCGGGATATTTGCGTGCAGTCAGACGCAACGTCATTAAAGTGGGGGGCAATATTTCCGTATCGAGCTTCGCCAAACGCTGCAAAGCTCCGATTGCCTTTTCCTTTTCGCGTCCCTGTACGCTGAACACCACATCGGCAACCGCCGCTTCGGGCAGATGTTCATATTTCAACGCCGCGCGGCGAACCGCTTTCGATGCTTTTTGCGCCAATCCGTCCTGCTGCACGGCGGCTTGTGCCAGCAGCAAAAATATCCTGCGTTTTTGCACATCGTCCGATTGTGCCAGCACCTCTTCCAGTCCGTCCAGATGCTGATTTCCCCTTTCCCTCAGCACGTTCCGCAGCCACCCCGCCCGTTTTTGCGCCTTACCCGGTATAGGCTCAATCTGCCGCCATTTCTGATAAATCATTTCCGCCTGTTCAAACGCGTTCAGCGACACGGCCATTTCCAAGGCGCGTTCGGCGACTTCGGGGGATTTTGTACGCTCCAACATCAGCATATAGGTTGCCAGAGCCGTTCCCGCCTGCCCCTTTTGCAAGGCGGTTTCCCCTCCCAGTAACGTAAATATCTGATTAACCCGCTCGCCCACTGCCGCAAGCCGTGCGCGTTCGTTTTTGATTTCTTCCTCACTGTAACGCTGCTGCTTTCTGAAAACCTTTACGACTTCCTTCGGCTGTTTCATATCCCCCGCACCGCCTCCGGCGGCAGATACCTGTCCGGCAATCAAGGTTGCCGTCAACACAGTTAACATTTTGAAACGGTTAGGTAACATAATCATCCTTTATCCGACAGCCGTCCGAACCTTCAGACGGCATATAATCAGGCGTAACTTTATCACAAGCAGAATCGTTTGTAGATTTGCGAAACCCCGTTCAAAAAAATAAATGCTCTTGGATTCGGATTTCAAGTGCAACACTAGTGT
>NZ_KV815461.1:0-276 GCF_001814225.1 Neisseria sp. HMSC070F02
CCAGCTACGACTTCCCCGGCGACGACTGCCCGATTGTACAAGGTTCTGCACTGAAAGCCTTGGAAGGCGATGCCGCTTATGAAGAGAAAATCTTCGAACTGGCTGCCGCATTGGACAGCTACATCCCGACTCCCGAGCGTGCCGTGGACAAACCGTTCCTGCTGCCTATCGAAGACGTGTTCTCCATTTCCGGCCGAGGTACAGTAGTAACCGGCCGTGTAGAGCGCGGTATCATCCACGTTGGTGACGAGATCGAAATCGTCGGTCTGAAAGAAA
>NZ_KV815461.1:376-1154 GCF_001814225.1 Neisseria sp. HMSC070F02
GCGTATTGCTGCGCGGTACCAAACGTGAAGACGTGGAACGCGGTCAGGTATTGGCCAAACCGGGTACTATCACTCCTCACACCAAATTCAAAGCAGAAGTGTACGTACTGAGCAAAGAAGAGGGCGGCCGCCATACTCCGTTCTTCGCCAACTACCGTCCGCAATTCTACTTCCGTACCACCGACGTAACCGGCGCGGTTACTTTGGAAGAAGGTGTGGAAATGGTAATGCCGGGTGAGAACGTAACCATTACCGTAGAACTGATTGCGCCTATCGCTATGGAAGAAGGCCTGCGCTTTGCGATTCGCGAAGGCGGTCGTACCGTGGGTGCCGGCGTGGTTTCTTCTGTTATCGCTTAATTGAAGGATATTGATAAATGGCAAACCAAAAAATCCGTATCCGCCTGAAAGCTTATGATTACGCCCTGATTGACCGTTCTGCACAAGAAATCGTTGAAACTGCAAAACGTACCGGTGCCGTTGTAAAAGGTCCGATTCCGTTGCCGACCAAAATCGAACGTTTCAACATTCTGCGTTCTCCGCACGTGAACAAAACTTCCCGTGAACAATTGGAAATCCGCACCCACTTGCGCCTGATGGACATCGTGGATTGGACCGATAAAACTACCGATGCGCTGATGAAGCTGGATTTGCCGGCCGGTGTTGATGTAGAAATCAAAGTCCAATAATTCGGACTATTGAAAATCCCCAAGCAATCAATGCTTGGGGATTTTTTATGTTATGCCGAGACCTTTGCAAAATTCCCCAAAATCCCCTAA
>NZ_KV815462.1:0-1260 GCF_001814225.1 Neisseria sp. HMSC070F02
TTATCTGAAAGTCTGGGATTCTGGATTCCCACTTCCGTGGGAATGACGAATTTTAGGTTGCTGTTTTGGTTTTTTGTCCTTGTAGGAATGATGAAATTTTAAGTTTTAGGAATTTACCGGAAAAAACAGAAAGCGTTATCCACAAGTTCTGATGTTCAGCTCGTGAAATGCGTCGGGCAAATCATCGCTGTCGGCAAATTCCACCCGGTCGTAAGCCGTTTCGTCTGCCAAAACCGCGCGCAAGAGTGCGTTGTTGATGGCGTGTCCCGATTTGTAGCCTTCAAACGCGCCGACAATCGGATGTCCGACGATATACAAATCACCGATGGCATCAAGGATTTTGTGGCGCACAAACTCATCGGGATAGCGCAAGCCTTCAGGATTCAGGACATCCGTGTCGTCAATCACGATGGCGTTGTTCAAATTGCCGCCCAAACCCAGATTGTGGGCGCGCATCATTTCCACTTCGTGCATAAAGCCGAAAGTGCGCGCGCGCGCGATTTCGTCGATGTAGGATTTGCCGGCGAAATCAATTTCAAAAGTGGGCGAGCTGCGGTTGAAAACCGGATGGTCGAATTCGATGGTCAGCGTTACCTTAAAGCCGTCATACGGCGTAAAGCGCACCCATTTGCCCGCTTCTTTGATTTCGACAGGCTTGAGGATTTTCAAAAAACGCTTTTGCGCCTTTTGATCGACCACGCCCGCATCTTGCAAAAGGTAAATAAACGGCAGGCTGGAGCCGTCCATAATCGGGATTTCGGGCGCGTTCAGCTCAATCAGCGCGTTGTCGATACCGTAGGCGGACAGCGCGGACATAATGTGTTCGATTGTGCCGACGCGCACGCCTTTGTCGGTAACGATGGTGGAGGAAAGGCGGGTATCGTTGATCAAATAAGGGGTCAGTTTGATTTGTTCGCCCATCTCGCCGTCCAAATCGGTGCGTCGGAAGGAAATCCCGCTGTTTTCAGGCGCGGGGTGCAGGGTCAGCGCGACGCGTTCGCCTGAATGCAACCCGACTCCGGTAACGCTGATGGATTTCGCCAAAGTTCTTTGCAGCATAAACCGCTCCCTTATCAATGGGGTAAGTTTTGGAATAATACGATAAAACCGGAAAAACAAGCTATGTTTTTCCATAGTATTTGCCAATGTATCCGTTTTCAATACGTAAGCCGCATAAAAATGTATAGTGGATTAACAAAAATCAAGACAAGGCGACGAACCCGCCTCCCTCCCGAAAAACGCAAAAAATGCCGTCCGAAA
>NZ_KV815462.1:1360-1636 GCF_001814225.1 Neisseria sp. HMSC070F02
TTGTGGCGGTAACGACGCCGTTTTTGACTTCAACTTCCTTAACATATTTGCCTTTGATTTTAGAGGAGGATGCCACGCCGGCAGAACTGTTGTTGCCGGGCCATTCGCCGTGATTCAGGTAATACTCGGTGACGGCTGATTTTTGACCTTCAGCCAAAAGGATAGCTTCGTCATTCCCGCGCAGGCGGGAATCTAGGTCTGTCGGCACGGAAATTTATCGGGAAAACGGTTTCTTTAGATTTTACGTCCTAGATTCCCACTTTCGTGGGAATGACG
>NZ_KV815462.1:1736-2127 GCF_001814225.1 Neisseria sp. HMSC070F02
CTTTCGGACGGCATTTTCGCGTGAACCGTCATTCTCACAAGGACATAAAACCAAAACAGGAAACCAAAAACAGCAACCTAAAATTCGTCATTCCCGCGCAGGCGGGAATCCAGTCCGCTTGTTCGGTAAATGAGAGGGCGGATTGCGCGCCTGTCAGATAAACCCCGTGTTTAAACGGGCGGCAATGAGGTACGCGCAGAGCCTTGAAGCGCGATCGATATATTATTTCCACCAAAACGGACGCCCCCGCCTGCCTTGCAAACCTTTAAAAGGAAGCCACCCGGATTAATCCGAGTGGCCGTGGAAAATCACTTACCGCTTGATTTATTTAAAATTTATGGTATAATTTACCTTAGCTGGCAGATGCCGCATCGCGGCAGGTTGACGGCAG
>NZ_KV815462.1:2227-2484 GCF_001814225.1 Neisseria sp. HMSC070F02
CGAACTAGATTCCCGCTTTTGCGGGAATGACGAAGTTTTTCGGCCATGTGCCGTGATTCGGGCAATACTCGGTAACGGCTGATTTTTTGAAAATGTTTGAAATCGGCGCGTGGTGTTCTTGTGCAAATGGCAGATGCCGCATCGCGGCAGGTTGACGGCAGGTGTTTGGTGTTGATTCCGTTGTTGCTGTTGTCGGGGGCGGCGGTAACGGCGTCGTTGTTGGTGGCGTTGGCGTCGCGCTCAACCGGCAGTCCGCA
>NZ_KV815463.1:0-35652 GCF_001814225.1 Neisseria sp. HMSC070F02
GGCGAGGCAACGCCGTACCGGTTTTTGTTAATCCTCTATAATGCGCCCTTCGGCGTGGCGGATATATAAGGAAGTGATTTTCCATCTAAGTAAAAACCGCCCTATCGGATAAGCCCTTAACAGAAAAGGCTTTACCCGCGCCGTATCGGAACACATCCTCTAAAATACAATCCGTTGAATTGAAAAAAATATAAAAACATCCGCCCGCGAAAAACGGCAGCGCGTCGTTTGACAAAGAATGAAAATATCGGTTAAAAACCGATTTTCATACAAAAAACACCGCCGCCGTCCGCATCCGTTTCAGACGGTATTGAGAGAAAATCTTTTAGGAGAACCTTTATGTCCCGGCATCCCGCCCCCACCGGAGAAAAAACATTCTTCGGCCACCCCTTCCAGCTTTCCACCCTCTTCCATATCGAATTGTGGGAACGTTTTTCATTTTACGGAATGCAGGGCATCCTGCTGATTTACCTCTACTACACCGCCGACAAAGGCGGCTTGGGCATAGACAAAACCCTCGCCGGCGGCATTGTCGGCGCATACAGCGGCAGCGTGTACCTGTCCACCATTTTGGGGGCGTGGTTTGCCGACCGAGTATGGGGTGCGGAAAAAACCCTCTTCCTCTCGGGCATCGTCGTGATGCTCGGACACATCGTCCTTGCCGCCGCCCCGGGTCTGTACGGCCTTTTAATCGGGCTGATATTCATCGCATTGGGCAGCGGCGGCGTGAAATCTACGGCCAGTTCTATGGTGGGCGCATTATACGAACAGGACGAAATGCGCCCGCTGCGCGATGCGGGATTTTCCATTTTCTACATCGCCATCAATATCGGCGGCTTCCTAGGCCCGCTGCTGACCGGCCTGCTGCAGGAAAACATCGGTTTCCATTATGGTTTCGGCGCGGCGGCGGTCGGTATGGCATTCGGCTTGTGGCGTTATTCCTTGGGACGTAAAAACCTGCCCCACCCCACCGTCCCCCATCCGCTTTCAAAAGGACAGGGCAAAACTGCGGCCGCCGTCGGCATCACCCTCATCGCCGCACTTGCAACCGCCATCAAAACCGGGCTTGTCAACCTCGACAATTTCTCCGGCATCCTCTTATCTACCGTCATCCTTGCCGTCATCGCCTATTTCGCCCGCCTGCTGACCAACCCCCGCGTCAGTTCCGACAACAAACGGCACATCATCGCCTACATCCCGCTTTTCCTGACCATCTGTATGTTTTGGGCGGTCTGGTTTCAGATTTACACCGTGGCAACCGTCTATTTCGACGAAACCGTCAACCGCACCATCGGTTCGTTTACCGTGCCCGTCGCCTGGAAAGATTCTATGCAAAGCCTGTGGGTCATCCTGTTTTCCGGACTGATGGCGGCAATGTGGACAAAAATGGGGCGCAAACAGCCCAAAACCCCGCTGAAATTCGCTATGGCGGTATTTATTACCGGCGCGTCGTTTTTGGGATTCGTCCCCTTTATTTCCTCCGGTACGCCGATGCCTATTGCGGTTTTCGCACTGATCGTCCTCGCCATCACGATAGGCGAACTGATGATTTCCCCGATTGCGCTGTCCATCTCCACCAAAATCGCACCGCCTTTATTCAAAACCCAAATGGTCGCCCTTAATTTCCTTGCCTTTTCATTAGGCTTCACTTTGGGCGGCGTATTGTTTGAAAAAGGCTATCAGGCGGGCGACGAAATCGGCTTCTATCGGCTGCTGTTCTACATCGGCGCAGCCACAGGCTTCCTGCTGCTCCTGCTCGTCCCCAAATTGAACAAAATGCTCGAAGGCACAGACTAAGTCCCGCCCCGATGCCGTCTGAACCCTTCAGACGGCATTTTTCCGCATAATGAAACCAAACCGTTTCCACCCGACAGGACAGGCTCCCCCCAACCGGAAGGCAGCCTGCCGATTGTCATTTAAATATCTGACTGATTCCGTCTGTTTGCAAGGGAAATAGCCGTTTATTTCCGCTTGGGCGGAAACCGGTTCTATTGAGTAAAAGGCATTTTATCCGACTAAATTAGTGCTGCATCAACGGAATATATAGTGGATTAACAAAAATCAGGACAAGGCGGACGAAGCCGCAGACAGTACAGACAGTACGGAACCGATTCACTTGGTGCTTAGCACCTTTAGAGAATCGTTCTCTTCGAGCTAGGGCGAGGCAACGCCGTACTGGTTTTTGTTAATCCACTATAAAAACACAACCTAAATAAAAATGCCGTCTGAACCATATTTCAGGTTTCAGACGGCATTTGCGTGTCGGATGCACACCGGACAGGCGGTAAGCCGGGTTCTGTCTCGGACAGTCATTCCTCTAGGCATACCGTTACCGGTATGCTCAAGCAACCTACCCGAACGCTCGGCGGGCAGCGTCATTGCGTTCTGTTTGGTCTTGCTCCGAATGGGGTTTGGCCTGCCGCATATTGTTACCAAATGCGCGGTGCGCCCTTACCGCACCTTTTCACCCTTGCCTGTGCTGCCAAAGCAGCCATCGGCGGTTTTGCTTTCTGTTCCACTTTCCGTCGCGTTACCGCGCCCGGCCGTTAACCGGCATTCTACCCTGCGGAGCCCGGACTTTCCTCCCCGTATGCCTTACGCGATACGCGGCGACTGTCTGCCCGTCCCGTGTGCGGCGCGGATTATAACACGAAACGCAAAAATGCCGTCTGAAACGGTACAGGTTTCAGACGGCATACAGCCTAAACTACACGCCCTGTTTCAGGCTGGCTTCGATAAAGCCGTCCAAGTCGCCATCCAATACGGCTTTGGTGTTGCCGACTTCGTAGCCTGTGCGCAAGTCTTTGATACGTGAGGAATCCAAAACATACGAACGGATTTGGCTGCCCCAACCTACATCGGATTTACCTTCTTCCAACGCCTGTTTCTCTTCGTTGCGTTTGCGCATTTCCAATTCATACAGTTTGGATTTCAACATTTCCATCGCGGCCGCTTTGTTGGCGTGTTGCGAACGGTCGTTTTGACATTGCACCACAATCCCCGTCGGCTCGTGGGTAATGCGCACGGCGGAGTCGGTTTTATTGATGTGCTGACCGCCCGCACCCGATGCGCGATAGGTGTCGATGCGCAAATCGGCGGGGTTGATTTCGATTTCGATGGAATCGTCGATTTCAGGGTAAACGAACACGGAGGCAAACGAGGTATGGCGTTTGTTGTTCGAGTCAAACGGTGAATAGCGCACCAAGCGGTGAACGCCGGTTTCGGTACGCAGCAAACCATAAGCGTATTCGCCTTCCACTCGGATAGTCGCACGGTTGATGCCTGCGATTTCGCCGTCGTCTTCTTCGAGGATTTCGATTTTGAAGCCTTTGCGCTCGGCGTAGCGGCTGTACATGCGGAACAGCATACCCGCCCAGTCTTCCGCTTCCGTACCGCCCGCGCCTGCGGTGATGTCGATAAAGCAGTTGTTCGGGTCGGCGGGCTGGTTGAACATCCGTTTGAACTCCAAATCCGCCATCTGTTTTTCCAGCCCCGCCACATCTTCCTGTACGGCGGCAAAACCTTCTTCGTCGTTTTCTTCGACGGTCATTTCAATCAGCATGCGGTTGTCTTCGATGCCCGAAGCGATGTTGTCGAGCGTCAACACGATGCCTTCGAGGATTTTGCGCTCTTTGCCGATTTCTTGGGCGCGTTTCGGGTCGTTCCAAAGTTCGGGGTCTTCGGAAAGACCGATAACTTCTTCCAATCGGTCTTTCTTACCCTGATAATCCATATAAACTCGGATGTCTTCGCTGCGCTTTTCCAAATCATTCAGGGTATTGTTGAGCTGGTTGATTACTTCGGCTTCCATGATTCTTTTGTTCTTTCAAAATTTTAGGGGCGTATTGTACGGGATTCGGGTATTTTTTTCTATGGATAAAGCCTTCTGGAAACACGTTCAGACGGCATAGCGTCAATAACGGTATGCCGCCAGTTTGCGTTTGATTTCAGGCAATGCGGCACGCGCTGCCTCCTCGCCCAACCGAATAGCGCGTTTTTTCTGATCGAAACCGCCGACTGCACCCAAATCCAAAACCTGTGGTTTGATAACCACATCCGCCTGCCCCAACTCATTTTGCAACGCAGAAACGCTCATTACGTTCAGCGTCTGATCGAGATAAGAGAAGAAACCTTGGCTGATGTTTTTGCCCGGACGGGCGGAAATATCGACGGCAATCACGAAATTCGCCCCCTGCCGCCGGGCGGCACTGACGGGCACGGGCTGCGACAGACCGCCGTCAACATATGTATGCCTGCCGATGATAACGGGTTGGAACACATTGGGAATGGCGGCGGAAGCGCGCACAGCCTGCCCGGCATTCCCCTGATTGAAAGCGACGGCCTTGCCGGTTTCAAAATCAGTAGCAACGGCGGCAAATTTGATGGGAAACTGCTGAATCTGCCTGCCGCCGACTTTTCGGTTGATGTAATTTTGCAGCTTTTCGCCTTTGATAAAACCACTGGTGGACAAGGTTAAATCGACCAAATCGGTTTTGCCTAAAATTTCGGCTTCCAATTCGAGGCGGTCGGGCGACATACCCGATGCAAAAAGGCTGCCGACAATCGAACCTGCCGATGTACCGGTAACCACCTTCACAGGAATACCGTTTTCTTTCAAAACCTTAATAATACCTACATGGGCAAATCCTTTAGATGCGCCGCCACCGAGTGCCAAACCGACCACTGCGGCGGGTTTGGCGGTTTGCACCAGCTTGCGGGCAGCATTATTTCCCGCCGTGCCGCAGGCGGCAAGCAACGCGGCGGCGGCGATTGCCAAAAGCGGTCTGATTTTTGAAAACGTTACCATATTTTCCATTCCTTTATATATCGCACCCCGTCAAAAAGAGGGATTGCTTTTCTTAACAACCCCCTTTGACAGCCAAGCAAATGGGGGCTTTGTTAAGTCATCATCAAAATTAATATTTCTTTTTTTCCTTTACGGAAATTATATTTGAAGGCATACTATCCAAGGTGGGAATTATCTCACAACACCGCCGTTATCCAAATATCCCGCCTTTTTCCCTTCCTTTCCATCAAAATACTTTCTTTTTATATTCATTAACTTGTTAAATCATTGGCTGCCGGGTGTCAGTTTTTCCGACAAAATCCGTCTAATGGGGTATCAACAGAACCAAAACAGGAACACTTATGAAAATCGGAACAACTTGGCAGACGGCATCCGCTATGCTGGTTTTGCGTCTGTTTGCCGCATATGAATTTTTGGAATCGGGTTTGCAAAAATGGAACGGGGAGAATTGGTTTTCTGAAATCAACGATCAATTCCCATTCCCGTTCAACTTGCTGCCGGACGCGTTAAACTGGAATCTCGCTATGTATGCGGAGCTTTTACTGCCCGTACTGTTGCTTTTGGGTTTGGCAACGCGTCTGTCGGCATTAGGGCTGATGGTCGTTACCGCCGTCGCTTGGGCTGCGGTTCACGCCGGTTCGGGTTACAATGTCTGCGACAACGGTTATAAAATGGCTTTAATTTATATCGTGGTATTAATCCCGCTGCTTTTCCAGGGTGCGGGCGGATGGTCGCTGGATACGCTGCTGAAAAAACGGTTTTGCCCCCGATGCCGTCTGAAGCAAGATTGATTCAGTCGTGGAATCTGACTTTAAACATTCCAACCTTATCTCGTTAACTTGATATTCTGAAAAGGAAATAGAAATGAACAAAAACATTGCTGCCGCACTCGCCGGTGCTTTATCCCTGTCTTTGGCCGCCGGTGCAGTGGCTGCCAACAAACCGGCAAGCAACGCAACAGGCGTTCATAAATCCGCCCATGGCTCTTGCGGCGCGTCCAAATCTGCCGAAGGTTCGTGCGGCGCGGCTGGTTCTAAAGCAGGCGAAGGCAAATGCGGCGAGGGCAAATGCGGTGCGACCGTAAAAAAAACCCACAAACACACCAAAGCATCTAAAGCCAAGGCCAAATCTGCCGAAGGCAAATGCGGCGAAGGCAAATGCGGTTCTAAATAATCCCACCCCTTCAAACCAAGCCGCGTTTTTCAGTAAAATGCGGCTTTTTTAACGGCAAACAAAGATTTTTTAACAAGCACATCATTCTTTTGTGCCATCCGAACCGGGTAAAAATATGATTCAACACGCAGGCTTGGGCTACCGCCGCGACTTGGCGGAAGACTTTCTCTCGCTTTCCGAAAACAGCCCGATATGCTTTATCGAAGCCGCACCGGAAAACTGGCTGAAAATGGGCGGCTGGGCGCGCAAACAGTTTGACCGTGTGGCGGAACGGCTGCCGCTGGCGTTGCACGGATTGTCTATGTCGCTGGGCGGGCAAGCACCGCTGGATACTGATTTGATAGACGGCATCAAAGAAATGATGCGCCGTTACGATTGCACGTTTTTCTCCGACCATTTGAGCTACTGCCACGACGGCGGTCATCTTTACGATTTGTTGCCGCTGCCCTTCACCGAGGAAATGGTGCATCATACGGCGCGGCGTATCCGTGAAGTGCAAGACCGTTTGGGCTGCCGCATCGCCGTGGAAAACACGTCCTACTATCTGCATTCCCCGCTTGCCGAGATGAACGAGGTCGAGTTCCTCAACGCCGTCGCACGTGAGGCCGATTGCGGCATTCATCTGGATGTGAACAATATCTACGTCAACGCCGTCAATCACGGTCTGCTGTCGCCGGAGGCTTTTTTGAAAAACGTTGACGCAGAGCGCGTGTGCTATATCCATATTGCCGGACATGACGTGGAAACGCCGGAATTGTTGATTGATACACATGGCGCGGCAGTTTTGCCGACTGTTTGGGACTTGCTCGAACTTGCCTATGCCAAGCTGCCGACGATTCCGCCCACCCTGTTGGAACGCGATTTTAATTTCCCGCCTTTTGCCGAACTCGAAGCCGAAGTCGCCAAAATCGCCGATTATCAAACGCGTGCCGGAAAGGAATACCGCCGTGCAGCCTGAAACCTCCGCCCAATACCAGCACCGTTTCGCCCAAGCCATACGCGGGGGCGAAGCCGCAGACGGTCTGCCGCAAGACCGACTGAACGTCTATATCCGCCTGATACGCAACAATATCCACAGCTTTATCGACCGCTGCTATACCGAAACGCGGCAATACTTTGACAGCGAAGAATGGAGCCGTCTGAAAGAAGGTTTCGTCCGCGACGCGCACGCCCAAACGCCCTATTTTCAAGAAATCCCCGGCGAGTTCCTACAATATTGCCAAAGCCTGCCGCTTTTAGACGGCATTTTGGCACTGATGGATTTTGAATATACCCAATTGCTGGCAGAAGTTGCTCAAATTCCGGATATTCCCGACATTCATTATTCAAATGACAGCAAATACACACCTTCCCCTGCGGCCTTTATCCGGCAATATCGATATGATGTTACCGATGATTTGCATGAAGCGGAAACAGCCTTGTTAATATGGCGAAACGCCGAAGATGATGTGATGTACCAAACATTGGACGGCTTCGATATGATGCTGCTAGAAATAATGGGTTCCTCCGCGCTTTCGTTTGACACCCTCGCCCAAACCCTTGTCGAATTTATGCCTGAGGACGATAATTGGAAAAATATTTTGCTTGGGAAATGGTCAGGCTGGACTGAACAAAGGATTATCATCCCCTCCTTGTCCGCCATATCCGAAAATATGGAAGGCAATTCCCCGGGCCAAAACCATCTATCCGCATAAAATTACCTTGTTCCCGATACTATGCCGCTACCCGACCTGACCGATGCCGAATTAATAGAGTCGCGTAAACTGCTTCTGCATTTTGCGCGGCTTCAGTTGCCCGACCACCCTGATTTGGCTGAAGATTTAGTGCAGGAAACATTGCTGTCCGCATACAGCGCAGGCGACAGTTTTCAAGGCAGGGCACTTGTCAACAGCTGGCTTTTTGCCATATTGAAAAACAAAATTATTGACGCATTACGTCAAATCGGAAGGCAGAGGAAAGTCTTTACCACACTGGATGACGAGCTACTGGATGAAGCATTTGAAAGCCATTTTTCCCAAAACGGGCATTGGACGCCGGAAGGGCAGCCGCAACATTGGAACACTCCGGAAAAATCATTAAACAACAACGAATTCCAAAAAATTCTGCAAAGCTGCCTATACAACTTGCCTGAAAACACCGCACGGGTATTTACCCTGAAGGAAATACTCGGTTTTTCATCCGACGAAATACAACAAATGTGCGGTATCAGCACGTCCAACTACCACACCATTATGCACCGCGCCCGAGAATCATTGCGCCAATGCCTGCAAATCAAATGGTTCAACCAAGAAAACCCGAAGTAAACGTTATGAAAAAATGCCGCGATATCGCCCTGCTTCTTTCCAAACATCAGGACCGGGAAACCACCCCGGGCGAGAAGATTTCCATATACACACACCTGCTGTTCTGCCCACATTGCCGAGAATATAAAAGACAGCTTCAAACCATCAAAATATCACTGGCAAAAACAACCAAAACTTCAAAATAAATGCCGTCTGAAAAGGCTTCAGACGGCATAAGCTGACGGAAAAAAATCAAACCGATTTACTGTTATCGGCAGTTCATCCATAATACACGCTTCAAAAGCAGCATATTCCTCCATACGGAATATATAAATACGCAAAACACGAAGGCTGCATCAATTTGCTTTATTTGCCTTATTTCACAGACGGCGCTACCCCTCCCGCCCAACCCGTTCTTTCTGAATGAGCAGATTTCAATGATTAAGGAAACCCTAATGCGCCCAATCTTCCTATCTTTCGTTTTACTCCCTATTTTGATAACCGCCTGCAGCACACCGGACAAGTCTGCCCGATGGGAAAATATCGGCACAATCTCAAACGGCAATATTCATACATATATCAATAAAGACAGCGTGAGAAAAAACGGAAATCTGATGATTTTCCAAGATAAAAAAGTTGTTACCAATCTAAAACAAGAACGTTTTGCCAACACCCCCGCATACAAGACTGCCATTGCCGAGTGGGAAATCCACTGCAACAACAAAACATACCGCTTAAGTTCGCTACAGTTGTTTGATACAAAAAACACGGAAATTTCCACACAAAACTACACAGCCTCTTCCCTCCGCCCGATGAGCATCCTGTCCGGGACATTAACCGAAAAACAATATGAAACCGTATGCGGAAAAAAACTCTGATTGCAACTTATACACAAACCTACCCACAAACCTTGTCATAAAAATGCCGTCTGAAATACTGAAATATCAGCATTTCAGACGGCATTTTGCCATTCCCTGAAAATTATCCACAAAGTTATCCACATTATTTTTAAAACCGGCTTCCATCCGAAATATAGTGGATTAACAAAAATCAGGACAAGGCGAACGAAGCCGCAGACAGTACAGATAGTACGGCAAGGCGAGGTAACGCCGTACTGGTTTAAATTTAATCCACTATACAAATACAGAAACTCAAGAAAATAACCTTGTGTATTGACCATCTCAAGCAATTCAGAAAAATCAAGAAATTTTCTGACCGTAAACAAACGTTTCCCTAAAAAAACGATGTCTTCAAAAATATCGAACAAATAATCATCTTCGGCGTTTTCATTTTTATGGGTTAAAACAACACGGGAAAAATCTGTTTTCAGATGCTTGCCCGCTTGATTGTTCGGATTATTGTCCGGAACGACAAAACCGTCCTCAAAATTAAAGCAGACGTTGCGTCCTTCTACCTTTATCTCTGTGCAATAACAATCATGTAGAGAAATGCTATCCGAAAAATTTTTTCTTTGTGTATGCAAAAAAAGTTTTCATTCAAGTACCCATATCTAACGCAAACGTTTACCTGTTTCCCCGTCAATAATCTGACTCGGCGATTTCTGCCTGCCGATTCTCCCACCAACAATCCACACATCGCGTCCGAATTGCCTTCTGACTTCCCTCTCCGTCCGACACGCGCGTTTGCCTGCGCGGTTGCACGAAGTCGAGACCAAAGGCGTTTGCAAAGCCTGACACAAGCGGCGCGCACCTACATGGGCGGGAACCCTGACCGCCAACTTGCTGCGCTGTTTCCCGCGTAACTCGGGTAAGACACAGGATTTGGCGGATAATAGGAACGTTTTAGGGGCGGGCCATTCTTTTCTAAGCATATCCTGAAGATTTTCAGACGGCATTTGAAGTAAAGGCTGCAATTGCTCAAATTGATTCCCGATGACAATCATACCCTTGTGTTGCGGTCTTTTTTTCAAATGCGCCAACTTACCGAGTGCTTTGGCTAATGTCGGAAGACACCCCAAGCCATAACAAGATTCGGTCGGATAAGCGACCAAACCGCCTTTTTTCAAATAAACGCTTAACTTACGTTGCGCTGATGCTGCGATAATTCTCGGAAATAACATAATATAAAATACCGTCTGAAGCACATCAGTCATACTTGGCTTCAGACGGCATCATCCTCTTTCTAATTAACGGTTAATCGCTTTATCGGCAATGTCTTTACGGTATTGCATCCCGTCGAAACTGATTTTTTCCAACGCGCCATATGCCTTAGCTTTCGCTTGCGCCACATTATCGCCCAATCCCACAACACACAATACGCGTCCGCCGTTGGTCAATACGTCACCTTTCTCGTTTGCCGTTGTACCTGCATGGAAAACTTTGCCTACTTGGTTGGCAGCATCCAGACCGGAAATAACATCGCCTTTTTTGGGCGTTTCGGGGTAATTTTGCGCCGCCAGTACCACGCCCACGGCAGTTTGCGGGCTCCATTCCGCGGTTACGCTATCGAGTTTGCCGTCTATTGCCGCTTCAACCAAATCCGATAAGTCGCTGTTCAGTCGGCTCATAATCGGCTGGGTTTCAGGATCGCCGAAACGGCAGTTAAACTCAATCGTATGGGGTGCACCGCTTTGATCAATCATCAAACCTGCGTACAGGAAACCGGTGAACTCATGCCCCTCCGCTTTCATCCCTGCTACGGTCGGCAAAATAATTTCATTCATCGCGCGTTCGTACACAACAGGCGTTACCACAGGCGCAGGGCTGTACGCACCCATACCGCCCGTATTCAGACCTTTGTCGCCGTCTAAAAGACGCTTGTGGTCTTGGCTGGTTGCCATAGGCAGTACATTATTGCCATCAACCATGACGATAAAACTCGCTTCTTCGCCTTGCAGGAAATCTTCAATCACAATACGCGCGCCGGCATTGCCCATTTTGTTGTCCAGCAGCATATCATCAATCGCAGCATGCGCTTCATCCAAAGTCATCGCCACAATCACGCCTTTACCTGCCGCCAAACCATCGGCTTTGATAACGATAGGCGCACCTTTCTGATTGACGTAATCATGTGCGGCATCGGCGTTTTCAAAGGTTTGATATTGCGCGGTCGGAATATTGTATTTCGCCATAAATGCTTTGGCGAAATCTTTGGAACTTTCCAACTGCGCCGCATATTGTGTCGGACCGAATATTTTTAGTCCTGCAGCACGGAAATCATCCACAACACCTGCCGCCAAAGGCGCTTCAGGGCCGACGACGGTAAAAACAATATTTTCTTTACGACAGAATTCAATCAAATCCTGATGCGCAGTCAAGTCGATGTTTTGCAGCTTGGGTTCAATCGCTGTACCGGCATTACCAGACGCAACAAATACTGTTTCCACTTTAGGCGACTGCGCCAATTTCCAAGCCAGCGCGTGTTCGCGACCGCCATTACCGATAACCAGCAGTTTCATGCCATCTCCTTGACAAATATGTACTTTTAACGAAAACTCGATACAAAGGGACTTTTATCCCATCTGAAGAAATTTTAGTAGAATCAAACAAAAGACCGCTTCATTCCACTCTGCAACCTATTCAACTTATTCATAAATTAAAAAAGGACAAGCAACCATGCAAAAACGTATTGATGAAATCCAAAGCAAATACCGCGAATGGTGTCATTTACTACCGCAATTGGAAGAAGACATCCGCCGTTGGAAACATGCCGTCGCTTTGATTCGCGATATGGACAATTTTTATACCCACGAATATCAGGCTTGTCATCGGGCTATTGAAGATGGAGCGGAGGTGGATTTGCGCACAGAAGGCGAATACAGCATTATGAGTGAAGATGCACTATGGAACGCGCTGGGCGAATTCCATCAACTGGCTTGGTTATATTTGCGCTCCAGCGTCGATGCCTTAGACAAATATACACAAGAAGATTAGTCAGCGAAGAGGTCGTCTGAAATACCATCACAAAGCATTTCAGACGACCTTTCATTCAAAAGGCTTTTCCGTATTTACTTCAATCTGCCGTGTACTCTTCCAAGCCGCAACACAGGCCTCATAATTTACCAACGACAAACTGACCGTCAATCGGCAATCCAACTGCAAATCCCGCTCCAATACATCCGCCTGATATTGTTTAGCAATGCGTATCGCTTCATTCAAAAACGGATATTCACATTTCAGCCAAACAGTTTTTTCAATATTCTTTTCAACTACTTCTGCAACTGCCAACGCTTGAGCCGTCGCCTCTTTGTACGCATGTATCAGACCTGGAACACCTAACAAAGTACCACCGAAATAGCGGACGACCACGACCAAAACGTCGGTAATACCCACCGAATCAATCTGTCCCAAAATTGGTCGTCCAGCACTTCCTGATGGCTCTCCATCATCGTTGGCACGAAATTGCACACCATCCACACCCAAACGATAGGCATAGCACCAGTGTCGTGCTTTATGATGCTCTTCCTTTAACGGATCGAGGTATTTTTTCACATCAGCCAATGTCCGAATCGGATAGGCAAATGCAATAAAACGGCTGCCTTTATCTTTAAACTCAGCCTGCGTCGAGGAAGTAATGGTTTTATAAGTCGTAATCATGCTGAAATGTTTTCAGACGACCTCATTAATAACAAGGTCGTCTGAACGTTTCACGTGAAACATTAATTTTTCAATACTTCTGTTAATTGTGGAACGATTTCAAATAAATCGCCAACCAATCCGTAATCGGCTACATTGAAAATCGGCGCATCAGCATCTTTATTGATTGCAACAATCACCTTACTGTCTTGCATACCGGCAACGTGTTGAATCGCACCTGAAATACCGATTGCAAAATAGAGTTGCGGCGCAACTACTTTACCGGTTTGTCCGACTTGAGCATCGTTTGGCGCATATTCGGCATCAACTGCTGCACGGGATGCACCGATTGCCGCACCTAAAACATCCGCCAACGGTGTCAGCACTTCATTGAATTTTTCCGCACTACCCAACGCACGACCACCGGAAACAATCACTTTTGCCTGAGTCAGTTCAGGACGATCGGAATGGGAAAGCTGACGGTTAACAAAACGACTCAGGTTTTGGGCAGGGGTTGCTTCAACATTAATTACCTCAGCATTACCACCTTGCGCCGCCACTGCGTCAAAAACCGTCGCACGGAAGGTCAGCACCAATTTTTCTGAATCAGCTTGCACGGTTTCAAATGCATTACCCGCATAAATGGGGCGCACAAAAGTCGTGTTATCCACAATTTCGGTCAAATCAGAAATTTGCGGTACGTCTAATAAGGCTGCTACGCGAGGCAAAAGGTTTTTACCGAATGTAGTTGCCGTTGCTGCAACATAGCAGTAATCCGCTGCCAATTTAACAACCAGCGGAGCCAACTCTTCAGCCAAACCTTCGGCATAATGGGCAGCATCTGCAACCAAAACTTTTTCCACACCCGCCACTTGTTTTGCGAACTCTACTACAGCAGATGCACCGCTTCCGGCAACCAATAAATCGATTTTAC
The DNA here is from genome assembly GCF_001814225.1 of Neisseria sp. HMSC070F02. Classification (NCBI taxonomy): domain Bacteria; kingdom Pseudomonadati; phylum Pseudomonadota; class Betaproteobacteria; order Neisseriales; family Neisseriaceae; genus Neisseria; species Neisseria sp. HMSC070F02. The sequence goes on from NZ_KV815463.1 coordinate 13,732, forward strand.
CCAGCTTAGCGGCAGCGGTAACAGCATGCAAAGTGGTAGGATTCAACTGTTTGTTGTCGTGTTCGACAATAATCAATACACTCATTTCAGCCTCCTCAAATCACTTTGGCTTCGTTTTTCAATTTTTCAACCAATTCGGCAACGCTTGCTACTTTTACGCCTGCCTGACGCGCCTTAGGTTCGGCAAATTTCACCGTTTTCAAACGAGGTGAAATGTCGGCAACCAAATCGTCAGGAGTCAGTTTTTCCAAAGGTTTTTTCTTTGCCGCCATAATATTGGGGAGTTTGACAAAGCGCGGCTCGTTCAAACGCAAATCCGCGCTGATAACAGCAGGCAGTTTCAATGCGATGGTTTCTTCGCCGCCATCGATTTCCCGCACAATCTGCACTTCGTCGCCTTCAATTTGTACTTTGGACGCAAACGTACCTTGCGCCGCATTCAGCAAAGCAGCCAGCATTTGCGCCACTTGGTTGGCATCGTCATCAATCGCCTGTTTGCCCAAAAAGAAAATCTGCGGATTTTCTTTGTCCGCAACGGCTTTCAGCAACTTGGCAACTGCCAGCGGCTCCAATTTCGCATCGGTTTCAACATGAATTGCACGGTCGGCACCCATCGCCAAAGCTGTACGCAACGTTTCTTCGCATTTCTTTTCGCCCAAAGAAACCGCTACGATCTCGCTTACTTTTCCAGCTTCTTTCAAACGGACGGCTTCTTCCACAGCGATTTCGTCAAACGGATTCATCGACATTTTGACATTGCCGATATCCACATCCGAACCATCGGCTTTTACACGAACTTTGACGTTGTAGTCCACTACGCGCTTTACTGCGACCAGTGCTTTCATTGAACCCTCCTAAAAAGAACGCTGCTTTCACCATCCAGCGAAACCAAACCTTCTTCCCTATAAAACCAAATCCGTTTTCCTTAAAAACGAATTCATTCAAAAATCTTTCGGATAATGCTTGCCGATTATACCATTTTTAAAGCATTTACTCAGACTAGCGGATACACATTCCTGTATCTAATAAATTGGAAAATATCATGCCGCCATATCAGTTTTAGACGACCCTTTAGCCTTTATCTGCTGCAACACAATCCATCAGCGCTTGATAAACCAAATCTGCGATCGGAATCTGCCCGATATTGCCCAAATTTTTTGCAATTGGCGAAACCTGAACGCCTGTTTTAATCGGATCGGTATCGGTATAAATGCCGACCACAGGTTTTTCCAAGGCATTTGCCAAATGCAGCAAACCGGTATCCACGCCGACAATTCCGACCGCGTATTTCAGCAGATACGCTGCCTGCAATAAATTTATTTTGTCGCACACAATAGCAAACGGCAGTCCGTCTGCAATTTGTTTGGCACGCGTTTTTTCATCTTCATTTCCCCAAGGCAGGTAAATATTGCATTGCTGTTCTTCATTCAACTTTTGCAGCAACGATCGCCAGTTTTCCACAGGCCATAACTTACTGTCCCGGCTGGTCGCATGCAAAGCCGCATAATACGGCTGCGCTAAATTTTTCAGACGGCCTGCTTCAGGAACAGTCAAGCCAAATACCTGCGTTTCCGGCATCGCATACCCAAATACTTGGGCAAACAGTTCACGATTGCGCCAAACAGCATTTTTCCCTTTCGGTACAGCGTATGTTTTCGCATACGCCAGCGCAGCCAGTCCCTCGCGCGCGCTATTTTTATCCAAACCATAAATAGGGGATTTCGCCATTTTAGCGAAACACGCGCTTTTAATCAGACCTTGACTGTCCAATACAAAATTAAATGCTTCCTGCCGCAAAGTCTGTTTCAGATGACCCATTTCCCGCCAAGTTTCAGCCTGAAAGAGATGTTTGCGCCATTGCCGCCATTTCATCACATGGATTTTTTTCACAAACGGATGCAGGCGCGCAATATCTGTAAATCCAGCTTCACACAGCCAATGGAGTTCTACACCAGGGCATTGTCGCGCCAAATCCTCAATTGCGGGCAAAGTGTGAATTAAATCGCCCATACTAGACAAACGGACAAGCAAAATTTTCATATTTTAAGAAGTATGTTTCACGTGAAACAATTTTAACTTATTGATTATTAATGTGTTTTTTAATTTCTTCGGCGTTTTTTAAGATGACAGCACCGGCAGAACGCATTTCCTGCCATGCCGTTTCGATGGTATCCGGCGCAATACCCCGACAAGCCGCTTCATTGACGATAACCTGCCAATTACCACCTTTAAGCAACTGCAAAACCGTTGTTTTCACACAATAATCCGTAGCCAAGCCGCCGACAATGACCGTATCCGTATTTTGACAACGCAGCCATTCAATCAGCCCTGTGCTCAGTTTTTCCTCAATATCGTGAAAACACGCGCCGTAAGGATGCAATTCAGGATCAACACCTTTCCAAACGCAATAATCGTATTCTTTGGCAGAAGGCAGTCCGTCCAATAATTCATAGCCGCGCGTACCGACCATCGCATGAGCCACCCAAGTCAAATCCGCATCAGGCAAACCTGTCGGCTTCAACATATCAACAGGGTTATCCACAAGCCATTTCGCTACCATATGATGCGCATCTTTCGTCATCACGCGCAAATCCGCCAAAGCGGCTTGAGCATTCAACTCCTCGACAATCAAATGCCCCTCGTTCACGGGCAGTTCGTCAGGACACAGTGGCGTAAACGTTTTTTGTGCATCAACATCAATGGAAACAATCATCTCATTATTTCAACGCGATTAAAATGCCCTGTATTATAACAAATTACTGCCCAAAAGCGGTAAAACCGATTGTGATAAGATAAGGTTTTTCCAAAAAACTTACCCACAACCTTATGACTTATACCATTACCCCCATCGGCACCGCCCGCTCGCCCTACAAACAGAAATTCGGCATCGCCCGCCAGCCCGGTTTGGTCTCCGCCGCAAAAGCCTGCATCGAGCTGAATCCCAAATTCACCGCAGACAGCGTGCGCGGGCTGGAAGATTTCGATTATGTGTGGATAAGTTTTATTTTTCACGGCGTATTGGATGAAGGCTGGGCGCAAATGGTGCGCCCGCCACGGCTCGGCGGCAAACAAAAAATGGGCGTGTTCGCCACGCGCAGCCCCCACCGCCCCAACCATCTCGGACTCTCGCTCCTGAAACTCGAACGCATCGAAACCGGCAAACCCGTCCGCCTCTATTGCAGCGGCGCAGACCTGCTGGACGGCACACCGATTGTGGACATCAAACCTTATATCCCCTTTGTCGAATCCAAACCCGATGCCGCATCCGGTTTCGTCAGCGGCAAACCCGTAGAGTTGGAAGTCGTTTGGCAGGAAAACATCGGCGCGGAAAATTTATCTGCAAACACCAAAAACCTTATCAGCCAAAGCATTGCCCAAGATCCGCGCCCCGCCTATCAGAATATTCCCGAACGGATTTATGTGATGAATATTGCAGATTACGAAGTCAGATTTCAAATCGAGGAAAACCGTGCAACCGTTATTGATCTTTCCCCAACCCCGCTTTAAATCGGGCAAAAATCCGGTTTTGCCGCATAGCAGTTGAACAAACGGCTGTTGTTTGTTCACCATAAGCCGCAATATCAAGTTATAGCGGATTAAATTTAAATCAGGACAAGGCAACGAAGCCGCAGACAGTACAAATAGTACGGCAAGGCGAGGTAACGCCGTACTGGTTTAAATTTAATCCACTATACAGATAAACAATGCCGTCTGAACGCAATGTGTTCAGACGGCATTTACTTATCCACAGGTTTGTTCAAGCCTTAGATTTTGCCTGCGAAGTATTCCAAAGTGCGGACGAGTTGGCAGGTGTAGGACATTTCGTTGTCGTACCAGGCAACGGTTTTCACCAGTTGTTTACCGCCCACGGTCATCACGCGGGTTTGGGTCGCATCGAAGAGCGAACCGTATTCGATGCCGACAACGTCGGAAGAAACAATTTGATCTTCGTTGTAGCCGTAAGATTCGCTGGCGGCGGCTTTCATCGCGGCGTTGATTTCTTCTTTGGTTACAGGGCGTTCGAGGACGGAAACCAATTCGGTCAGCGAGCCGGTGGCAACAGGGACGCGTTGGGCGGAGCCGTCGAGTTTGCCGTTCAATTCGGGGATAACCAGACCGATGGCCTTGGCGGCACCGGTGCTGTTGGGCACGATGTTGAGCGCGGCGGCTCGGGCGCGGCGCAAATCGCCTTTGCGGTGCGGCGCGTCAAGGGTGTTTTGGTCGCCGGTGTAGGCGTGGATGGTGGTCATCAGACCTTCGACTACGCCGAACTCTTTTTGCAGGACTGCCGCCATCGGGGCAAGGCAGTTGGTGGTGCAGGAAGCGGCGGAGATAACGGTTTCGCTGCCGTCCAAAATGTCTTGGTTTACGCCATATACGACGGTTTTCACATCATTGCCGCCGGGTGCGGAAATCACGACTTTGCGCGCGCCGGCCCTGATGTGTGCTTCGGCTTTGGTTTTATTGGTAAAGAAGCCGGTACATTCGAGGACGACATCCACACCCAACTCGCCCCAAGGCAATTCTTCGGGATTCGGATTGGCGAAAACTTTGATTTCTTTGCCGTTTACCACGATGGCATCGTCTTTTAATTCGGCAGTACCTTGGAAACGGCCTTGCGTGCTGTCGTATTTGAAAAGGTGCAGCAGCATTTCGGCAGGGGTCAGGTCGTTGACAGCGACGACTTCGATGCCGTGGGCTTTTTCAATTTGACGCAATGCGAGGCGGCCGATGCGGCCGAAACCGTTAATCGCTACTTTAATGCTCATGTATATACTCCAAGCTGTGAAACGAAATTTCAATATCTGTATTGTATTCTGAAATAAAGTTACATTCCACTATTACATCTAACTACTTGATGCTTATTTGATATAGATGAATTTTACTGTTTGCACAGATTTCCAAAACTTTTACCATCAATATTTGAATTTAAAATTTTAATGATGATTTTGATGATTGCGGATCTGCTTGTGTATAAGTTGCAAATATCCAATATTTTCATTACCTTTTCGTCAAATAAGTTTGAGTTTAAGGCTTGCCGTATAGGACAGATAAACGTGGATGTTTTTTGACTTAATAATATCTCCGTGGATAACTTTGCTGTTTTCCTACTTGTCTCCACAACCTTATTGACAGGCTTACGGTCAGTCTCATTCCGTCGAAGACAAAACCTTTTGCTACAATACCGTTTTCCTAATGATAAGGCAGCCCCATGTCCAAATCCGCCGTTTCCCCAATGATGCAGCAATACCTCGGCATCAAAGCGCAACATACCGACAAACTGGTGTTTTACCGCATGGGTGATTTTTACGAGATGTTTTTCGACGATGCGGTAGAAGCGGCAAAACTTTTGGATATTACCCTGACCACGCGCGGACAGGTGGATGGCGAGCCGGTCAAAATGGCAGGCGTGCCGTTTCACGCCGCCGAACAATATCTGGCGCGCCTGGTCAAGTTGGGCAAAAGCGTGGCGATTTGCGAACAGGTCGGCGAAGTCGGCGCGGGCAAAGGACCGGTGGAGCGCAAAGTCGTGCGCATCGTAACGCCCGGCACGCTGACCGATTCCGCATTGCTGGAAGACAAGGAAACCAACCGCATCGTTGCCGTGTCCCCCGACAAAAAATACATCGGTTTGGCGTGGGCATCGCTGCAAAGCGGCGAATTCAAAACCAAGCTGACAACTGTGGATAAATTGGACGACGAACTGGCGCGCCTGCAGGCGGCGGAAATTCTGTTGCCGGACAGTAAAAACGCACCGCAACTTCAGACGGCATCGGGTGTTACGCGCCTGAACGCGTGGCAGTTTGCCGCCGACGCGGGGGAAAAACTGCTGACGGAATATTTCGGCTGCCAGGATTTGCGCGGCTTCGGTTTGGACGGCAAAGAACACGCCGTTGCGATTGGCGCGGCAGGTGCACTGTTGAACTATATCCGTCTGACGCAAAACCTGATGCCGCAACATTTGGACGGCCTGTCGCTCGAAACCGACAGCCAATATATCGGTATGGATGCCGCCACGCGCCGCAATCTCGAAATCACGCAAACCCTCTCCGGCAAAAAATCGCCGACCCTGATGTCCACGCTCGACCTTTGCGCTACCCATATGGGCAGCCGCCTCTTGGCTCTCTGGCTGCACCACCCTTTACGCAACCGCGCCCACATCCGAGCGCGCCAAGAAGCCGTTGCCGCGCTGGAAAGCCAATACAAACCCCTCCAGTGCCGTCTGAAAAGCATTGCCGACATCGAACGCATCGCCGCCCGTATTGCCGTGGGTAACGCCCGCCCGCGCGACCTCGCCGCCCTGCGCGACAGCCTGTTTGCCCTGTCCGAAATCGAATTGTCCGCCGAGTGCAGCAGTCTCTTAGGAACCCTCAAAGCCGTTTTCCCGGAAAACCTATCCACAGCCGAACAGCTCCGCCAAGCCATTTTGCCCGAACCTTCCGTCTGGCTGAAAGACGGCAATGTCATCAACCACGGTTTTCATCCCGAACTGGACGAATTGCGCCGCATTCAAAACCATGGCGACGAATTTTTGCTGGATTTGGAAGCCAAGGAACGCGAACGTACCGGTTTGTCCACACTTAAAGTCGAGTTCAACCGCGTTCACGGCTTTTACATTGAATTGTCCAAAACCCAAGCCGAACAAGCACCTGCCGACTACCAACGCCGGCAAACCCTTAAAAACGCCGAACGCTTCATCACGCCGGAACTGAAAGCCTTTGAAGACAAAGTGCTGACTGCTCAAGAGCAAGCCCTCGCCTTAGAAAAACAACTCTTTGACGGCGTATTGAAAAACCTTCAGACGGCATTGCCGCAGCTTCAAAAAGCCGCCAAAGCCGCCGCCGCGCTGGACGTATTGTCCACATTTTCAGCCTTGGCAAAAGAGCGGAACTTCGTCCGCCCCGAGTTTGCCGACTATCCGGTTATCCACATCGAAAACGGCCGCCATCCCGTTGTCGAACAGCAGGTACGCCACTTCACCGCCAACCACACCGACCTTGACCACAAACACCGCCTCATGCTGCTCACCGGCCCCAATATGGGCGGCAAATCCACCTACATGCGCCAAGTCGCGCTGATTGTTTTATTGGCACACACCGGCTGTTTTGTGCCTGCCGATGCCGCCACAATCGGGCCCATCGATCAAATCTTCACCCGCATCGGCGCATCGGACGACCTCGCCTCCAACCGCTCCACTTTCATGGTCGAAATGAGCGAAACCGCCTACATCCTGCATCACGCCACCGAACAAAGCCTTGTTTTAATGGACGAAGTCGGACGTGGCACTTCCACTTTCGACGGTCTTGCCCTCGCGCACGCCGTTGCCGAACACCTGCTGCAAAAAAACAAATCCTTCAGCCTGTTTGCCACCCACTATTTCGAGCTGACCTACCTGCCCGAAACCCACGCCGCCGCCGTCAATATGCACCTTTCCGCGCTCGAACAGGGACAGGACATCGTGTTCCTGCACCAAATCCAACCGGGGCCCGCCGGAAAAAGCTACGGCATCGCCGTCGCCAAACTCGCCGGCCTGCCTGTACGCGCATTGAAATCCGCCCAAAAGCATTTGAACGAACTGGAAGACCAAGCCGCCGCAAACCGTCCCCAACTGGATATTTTCAGTACCATGCCGTCTGAAAAAGGAGATGAACCGAATGTGGACAGCTTTGTGGACAAAGCAGAGGAAAAACATTTTGAAGGTATATTGGCAGCAGCCCTGGAGAAACTCGATCCCGACAGCCTGACCCCGCGCGAAGCATTGTCAGAACTGTACCGTCTGAAAGATTTGTGCAAATCCGTATCTTAATTTCCGTTGTCGGAACAGCATCAAACCATATGGAAAAATCTGTGGATAAATATTATCTGACAGGAAGTTTCCAAACATAAAAAATGCCGTCCGAACAGCTCAGACGGCATTTGTCCATTCGGCTTAAACCTTATCCATATCCAAACGCATAACCGTAACCCATTCACCGTTATGGAAATGTCGCCCGACAACCGCCCAGCCGAATGATTCATAAAATATTTGCACATCAGGCGTATAAAGATACAAGAACTTTATCCCCAGCGAACGCGCTGCGCCTATGCAGTGGGCGACCAGCCTCCTGCCAATGCCTTTTCCGCGATATTCAGGTAAAACAAAGACATCACCCAACCAATATTCATACTGTGGAAAACTTTCCATATCATGCCGCTTGACCGCAGCCGAACCCAACAGGGTTCCGAAATCATCCACAGCCGCAAAAGCCAGCGGCAGTTCGTCATCTTTCAAACATCTGCCGTAATAGGCACGAATCTTATCCACAGAAGACCACGGTTCAAATCCGTGCCACTCCTCAAACAACGCCTGAACCAACCTGCCGATATGCCCGGCTTTCAGCCGTGTAATGAAAACAGTATTGTCCACAAAGAGGGAATTCATCGGTCAATTCCCCGACGCCTTCGTTCCCCCTGCGCCGTAAACCGCATTCCAAGCATGGTCCAAACGCACTCCGATTTGCCTCAGCTCTTCAGCCTGCCGGGCTTTTTGCGCCATTGCTGCAGGAATTTCCGCTTCCAAACGGGCGATGTCTGCCTGAGCCGTCTGCAAACGCCGGCGCGCATCTTCCAAATCCGACTGCATCCCGATGATTTTTCCGTCCAGATTGTTTTGTTTTTGCAGTAAGGCACGATAGCCGGATTGGATGCTGAGCAGATTGTCTTCCGCATCCCCTGCCCATACGCTTGTAGAAAAAACAAACATCAGAAAATAAAATATTTTTTTCATGTTCAACTTCCGTTTAAATACCGTCTGAAGCCGCATTCCGACATCAGATGGCATCGCCCACGCTTGTGGATAACTTAAGCGCGGATGCGTTTCAACACTTCTTCTTTGCCGATTAATGCCAACACAGCATCGACGCTTGGGGTTTTCGCCGTACCGCAGACGGCAAGGCGCAGGGGCATACCGAGTTTACCCATTTTGATGCCTTCTTCGTCGCAGAAAGGTTTGAAGAGGTCGTGGATGGCTTCGGCATTCCAGTCTTCCAGCCCTTCGAGGCATTCGGCAAAGCGCAGCATGCGTGCCGCCGCTTCGTCATCCCAGTGTTTGGCAACATCGGCTTCGGCAGGGACTTGTTTTTTGTAGAAATACAGGCATTCGTCTGCCAAGGCGTTCAAATCTTGGGCGCGGTCTTTGACCAGTGCCAACACGTCTTCCAATGCAGGTTTTTCAGTTTCATGGATATCGCGCAGAGCGAGACGCGGCTTGACGAGTTCGGCGAGTTTGCCGTTGGGCGTGATTTTGATGTGTTCGCCGTTTATCCAATAGAGTTTTTTCAAATCCATGCGGCTTGGAGATGGGGAAACGTCTTTCAAATCAAACCATTCGATGAATTGTTCCATCGTGAAAAATTCGTCGTCGCCGTGCGCCCAGCCCAAACGCGCCAAATAGTTGAGCATCGCTTCGGGCAGGATGCCCATCGCGCCGAAATCGGTGATGGCGACGGTATCGCCGCTGCGTTTGGAGATTTTTTTGCCTTGTTCGTTGAGAATCATCGGCAGGTGTCCGTATTCGGGCAGGTTCGCGCCGATGGCTTTCAAGATGTTGATTTGTTTCGGCGTGTTGTTCACATGGTCGTCGCCGCGGATAACGTGGGTAACGCCCATGTCGTAGTCGTCCACCACGACGCAGAAGTTGTAGGTCGGCGTGCCGTCGGCGCGGGCGATAATCAGGTCGTCGATGGCTTCGTTGGGAATGGAAATTTCGCCTTTGACCAGGTCCGCCCACTTGGTTACGCCGTCCAAAGGCGTTTTGAAGCGGATGACGGGTTGCACGCCGGCAGGAATTTCGGGCAGGGTTTTGCCTGCTTCCGGCCGCCAGCGGCGGTCGTAAGTCGCCGTGCCTTCTTTTTCGGCTTTCTCGCGCATCGCTTCCAATTCTTCTTTGCTGCAATAGCAGTAGTAGGCAGCGCCTTTTGCCAAGAGTTCGGCAATGACTTCTTTGTAGCGGTCGAAACGGCGGGTTTGGTACACGACATTGTCGGCGTTGTCGTAGTTCAGGCCGACCCATTTCATGCCGTCGAGGATGATGTTGACGGATTCGGCGGTAGAACGCGCCAAGTCGGTGTCTTCGATGCGCAATAAAAATTCGCCTTTATGATGGCGGGCAAACGCCCACGAAAACAAGGCGGTGCGAACGCCGCCAATGTGCAGGTAGCCGGTGGGGCTGGGGGCGAAACGGGTTTTGACGGTCATGATGGCTCCGAAATCTTTGAAAGCGTTTATTTTACTGGTTTTACCGTGCTTGGGCATCAAAAATGCCGTCCGAACCCTGCCTGCGGATAAGTTTCAGACGGCATTTTCTACCGCTTCAATCAGACAGCCATCCCAAAAAGCGGCTGCCCCATTTTTCCAAACGGTAGAGGGATAACGCATATCCCTCTTGCAGCATAAAGATTTTTTTCTTATTTCCCGCATCAAACCGCGTGGTCGGCGTGGCAGACATATAAACGCGGACACCCAAATCCTCCGCCATTTCCGCCGCCCGCGCCAAATGGTAGGGATCGCTGACAATCACCACGCTGGCAATACCGTTGGCACGCAAAACCGGACGGATGTTGTTCAGGTTTTCATAAGTGTTGCGCGAAGTGTTTTCAAACAGGATGTTGCGCGCCGGAACCCCCTGTTTGAGTGCGTACCGCCGCCCGACCTCGGCTTCGGTCATATAGCCTTTTTTGGTCCGGCCTCCCGTAAACACGATTTTGCCTACCCTGCGGCTTTGGTAAAGCGCGATGGCGTGGTTGATGCGTTCCCGAAAAACAGGGGAAGGGCGTTTGTCCCATGCGGCGGCACCCAACACCAGCGCGGCATCCGCCCGGACATACGGCGGCAAAACCTGCCCGCCCGTCCGATAAACCGCCCAAACGGATGAGGCAAACACCAGCAAAAACGGAAAAACACTCAAACAGAAACCGCCCAACAGGTAATAGCGCAAGCCGTTGCGGCTGCAAAACAGCCGTTTGTTCACAATATCGCTTCGATATTTTCCAGAGGCCTGCCGACAGCCGCCTTACCGTTCGCCAAAACAATCGGACGCTCCAACAGGGCGGGATGATCGGCGATGGCACGCAGCAGCGCGTCATTGTCCAAATTGGGGTTGTCCAAACCCAATTCCTTATACAAATCATCTTTCACGCGCATCATCCCGCGCGCCGATGCCAAACCCAATTTGTTGAAAATATCCTTCAATTCGGACAAGTCGGGCGGCGTATCCAAATATTTGACCACTTCGGCAGCAATGCCGCGTTCTTCCAATAGGGACAAGGCGGCACGCGATTTGCTGCAACGCGGATTGTGGAAAATTTTGATTTCAGACATGACATTTCCTTACTTCTCGACAATCCCCTTATTATCGGCTTACACAGGGTTTTACTCAATATCCCGCCTACAACCGTACCAAACGGTTTACAATACCCGAATCGACATACAAAGGACAAAACGATGAAATACTTGAATCTTGCCGCAATCACCCTTGCCGCCACATTTGCCGCACATACCGCCTCGGCAGACGAACTGGCCGGATGGAAAGACAACACCCCGCAAAGCCTGCAATCACTCAAAGCCCCCGTACGCATCGTCAACCTTTGGGCAACCTGGTGCGGCCCGTGCCGAAAAGAGATGCCCGCCATGTCCAAATGGTACAAAGCGCAGAAAAAAGGCAGCGTCGATATGGTCGGCATCGCGCTCGACACATCCGACAATATCGGCAACTTCCTCAAACAAACTCCTGTTTCCTACCCGATTTGGCGTTACACCGGGGCAAACAGCCGAAACTTTATGAAAACCTACGGAAACACTGTCGGCGTACTGCCCTTTACCGTCGTTGAAGCACCGAAATGCGGATACAGGCAGACCATTACAGGGGAGGCAAACGAAAAAAGCCTGACCGAAGCCGTCAAACTCGCCCATTCAAAATGCCGTTAAACGCCGGATGCCGTCTGAATCCGCTTCAGACGGCATTTTTCCCGCCCGACCTTCGGTATCCGCCAAACTTATCCACTATCTAAAAACAGGCGGAATCTTTATAATCGGCACTGTCTTACCTATTGTTCAGACGGCATATCCCTGCGGACGCAACCGCCCGAAACGATATGCCGCCCTTCCTTACAGGACCTCCTATGATCCGTTTCGAACAAGTTTCCAAAACCTATCCCGGCGGTTTTGAAGCCCTGAAAAACGTCAGCTTCCAAATCAACAAAGGCGAGATGATTTTTATCGCAGGACACTCCGGTTCAGGCAAATCCACCGTCCTCAAGCTGATTTCGGGCATTACCAAACCAAGCAGGGGCAAAGTCCACTTCAACAACCAAGACCTCGGCACACTGACCGACAACCAAATCGGCTTTATGCGCCAACATATCGGCATCGTGTTCCAAGACCACAAAATCCTCTACGACCGCAACGTCCTGCAAAACGTCATCCTGCCGCTTCGGATTATCGGCTATCCGCCGCGCAAAGCCGAAGAGCGTGCCCGCATCGCCATCGAAAAAGTCGGCCTGAAAGGACGAGAATTGGACGATCCCGTAACCCTCTCCGGCGGTGAACAACAACGCCTGTGCATCGCCCGCGCCGTCGTTCACCAGCCCGGCCTGCTGATTGCCGACGAACCCTCCGCCAACCTCGACCGCGCCTACGCGCTCGATATTATGGAATTGTTCAAAACCTTCCACGAAGCGGGAACAACCGTCATCGTCGCCGCACATGACGAAACCCTGATGGCGGACTACGGACACCGCATCCTGCGCCTCTCGAAAGGACGACTCGCATGAGCATCATCCACTACCTCTCGCTGCACGTCGAATCCGCGCGCACCGCGCTCAAACAGCTTCTGCGCCAACCTTTCGGCACACTGCTTACCCTCATAATGCTCGCCGTCGCCATGACCCTGCCGCTGTTTATGTATTTGGGCATCCAAAGCGGACAAAGCGTTTTAGGCAAACTCAACGAGTCGCCGCAAATCACAATCTATATGGAAACCGCCGCCGCACAAAGCGACAGCGATACCGTGCGCAGCCTGCTGACGCGCGACAAACGACTCGACAACATCCGCTTTATCAGCAAAGAAGACGGTTTGGAAGAATTACAGTCCAATCTCGACCAAAATCTGATTTCCATGCTTGACGGTAACCCCCTGCCGGATGTCTTTATCGTTACCCCCGACCCGGCAACCACTCCCGACCAAATGCAGGCAATCTACCGAGACATTACCAAACTGCCTATGGTCGAATCCGCCAACATGGATACGGAATGGGTACAGACACTGTACCAAATCAACGAATTCATCCGTAAAATCTTATGGTTTCTTTCCCTGACGCTGGGGATGGCGTTCGTCCTTGTCGCGCACAACACCATCCGACTGCAAATCCTCAGCCGCAAAGAAGAAATCGAAATCACCAAACTCTTGGGCGCGCCCGCGTCGTTTATCCGCCGCCCATTCCTTTATCAAGCCATGTGGCAGAGCATCCTTTCCGCCGCCGTCAGCTTGGGGCTTTGCGGTTGGCTGCTCTCTGCCGTGCGCCCCTTGGTCGATGCCATCTTCAAACCCTACGGACTTAATATCGGCTGGCGTTTCTTCTACCCGGGAGAAATCGCACTGGTGTTCGGCTTCGTCATCGCGTTGGGCGTATTCGGCGCGTGGCTTGCCACCACCCAGCACCTGCTCGGCTTCAAAGCCAAAAAATAAAACACCGTCAAAAATGCCGTCCGAACCCGTTTTCAGACGGCATTTCAATTTGCCAGTATAATGGCGCATTTCCCAATAAGGACTCCCCACTATGCTGACACCCGAACAAGTCAAGGCCCTGATTGCAGGCGTGGCAAAATGCGAACATATCGAAGTAGAAGGCGACGGACACCATTTTTTCGCCGTCATCGTTTCATCAGAATTTGAAGGCAAAGCACGCCTTGCACGCCACCGCCTAATTAAAGACGGGCTTAAAGCCCAACTGGAAAGCAACGAACTGCACGCACTTTCCATTTCAGTAGCCGCCACACCGGCAGAATGGAATGCCAAAGCACAATAACCACCATACAAAATGCCGTCTGAAACGAAATGGTTTCAGACGGCATTTTTTTTATATCAAACCGCTTACGCGCCGCGTTTTTCCAAAGCAGCTACGGCAGGCAGCTCTTTGCCTTCCAAGAACTCAAGGAACGCGCCGCCGCCGGTGGAGATGTAGCCGATTTGTTCGGTAACGCCGAATTTGGCAATCGCCGCCAGCGTGTCGCCGCCGCCAGCAATCGAGAACGCTTTGCTTTGGGCAATGGCTTCGGCAAGGGCTTTCGTGCCACCTGCGAATTGGTCAAACTCGAACACGCCGACCGGCCCGTTCCAAACGACCGTACCGGCGGCTTTAAGCAAATCGGCAAGCGCGGCGGCGGATTTCGGGCCGATGTCCAAAATCATCTCGTCTTCGGCAACGTCGGCAATGTCTTTTACCACTGCTTCGGCATCGGCGGCAAAGGCTTTGGCAACGACGACATCGGTCGGCAGCGGCACAGAACCGCCTTTGGCCGCCATTTTTGCCATAATTTTTTTGGATTCTTCCACCAAATCGTGTTCCGCCAAAGATTTGCCGATGGCTTTGCCTTCCGCCAACAGGAAGGTGTTGGCGATACCGCCGCCGACGATGAGTTGGTCGACTTTGTCCGCCAGCGATTCGAGGATGGTCAGCTTGGTGGACACTTTGCTGCCGGCGACAATCGCCACCATCGGGCGCGCGGGCTGTTTCAGGGCTTTGCCCAAAGCGTCGAGTTCGCCCGCCATCAATACGCCGGCGCAGGCAACAGGCGCAACTTGGGCAACGGCTTCGGTCGAGGCTTGGGCGCGGTGTGCGGTGCCGAACGCGTCATTGACGAACACGTCGCACAAAGAAGCGTAGGCTTTACCCAGTTCCAAATCGTTTTTCTTCTCGCCCTTGTTGATACGCACGTTTTGCAGCATCACGACATCGCCCGCGTTCAAAGCCGGTTTGTTTTCGCGCCAGTCGTTCAATACTTTCACGTCTTTGCCCAACAGACCGCCCAAATGCGCGGCAACGGGCGCAACGTCGTCTTCGGGATGGAACTCGCCTTCGGTCGGGCGACCGAGGTGGGTCATCACGATAACGGACGCACCGTTGTCCAAGCAGTATTTGACGGACGCGAGCGAGGCGCGGATACGGGTGTCGTCACTGATTTTGCCGTCTTTGAACGGCACGTTCATATCGGCGCGGATGAGGACGGTTTTGCCCTGCACGTTTTGTTCGGTCAGTTTTAAAAATGCCATAATCAGTCCTTTTCAATCAGTGTTTGCGATACAGAAACAATTAATGCCGTCTGAAGCCTTCAGACGGCATCGCAACCCGATCAGCCGGATACGCGCTCGATTTTCGCGCCGACACTGCCGAGTTTTTTTTCAATATTTTCATAACCGCGATCCAAGTGGTAAATCTGTTCGACCACGGTTTCGCCGCGCGCCGCCAAACCGGCGATAACGAGGCTGGCGGAAGCGCGCAAATCCGTCGCCTTGACGACCGCGCCGGAAAGCTGTTCCACACCCTGCACGAATGCCGTATTGCCCTCGGTTGTAATGTTCGCCCCCATCCGGTTCAACTCGGGGACGTGCATAAAGCGGTTTTCAAAAATCGTTTCCACCACGCGGCAGCTTCCCTCCGCCACGGCATTCAATGCCATAAACTGCGCCTGCATATCCGTGGGGAAGCCGGGGTGGACGACCGTGCGGATGTCCACCGCCTTCGGACGTTGACGCATATCGATGGCGATCCAATCGTCGCCCGCCTCAATCACCGCACCTGCCTCGACCAGTTTGTCCAACACCACTTCCATCGTTTTCGGGGCGGCATTCCGCAAAACCACCCTGCCGCCGGTTATCGCCACCGCACACAGGAACGTACCCGCTTCAATCCGGTCGGGGACGACGCTGTGTTCGCAGCCGTGCAGCTCGTCCACACCTTCCACGATCATGGTCGATGTTCCGATGCCGCTGATTTTCGCGCCCATTTTAACCAGGCATTCCGCCAAATCGACCACTTCAGGCTCGATGGCGCAATTTTCCAAAACCGTCGTACCTTCCGCCAGCGTCGCCGCCATCAGCAGGTTTTCCGTACCGCCGACGGTAACGACATCCATCGCCACTCGCGTACCTTTGAGTTTGCCTTTGGCTTTGACGTAACCGTGTTCGATAACGATTTCCGCACTCATCGCTTCCAAGCCTTTCAAATGCTGATCGACGGGGCGCGAACCGATGGCGCAGCCGCCCGGCAGGCTGACTTGCGCCTCGCCGAAACGTGCCAAAGTAGGCCCCAGCACCAAAATCGAAGCGCGCATAGTTCTGACCAGCTCATACGGCGCGCACGTGTTGTTTACCGTACCGCCGTTGATTTCAAATTCGCTGATATTGTCGGTCAGGACGCGCGCGCCCATCCCTTGAAGCAGTTTTTGCGTGGTTTTGACATCCGCCAGCATCGGGACGTTTTTCAGGCGCAACGTACCCGATGTCAGCAAACCCGCGCACATCAGCGGCAATGCCGCGTTTTTCGCGCCCGAGACCGTTATTTCCCCGTTGAGCGGGCCGTTTGCGGAGATTTTCAGTTTGTCCACGTTTGTTCTTTCCTGGTGGGTACTTGTAATATTTCAATACTCGGGACAACGCATAAAGCATCACCCGATGAAGGTTGCAGAGGCGGAATTATAAGGGATTTTCGGGAAAAATACGGAAGCCGCCCCAAAGAATTTGACGAAATGCCGCGCTTTCCTAACAAGGATTGTCGGAAAACAAAAAAAAGCCGAGTTTTGAAAACTCAGCTTTTTTGCTTTATCTGGTGGGTCGTGAGCGATTCGAACGCTCGACCAACGGATTAAAAGTCCGCTGCTCTACCGGCTGAGCTAACGACCCGATAAGTTTGGAATTTTACAGACCGACCGAAACCCTGTCAAGCCCCTTGCGGGCGGACGGGCGTTATATCCGCTTATCGGCCTGTTTTTTTCGTATAAACCAAAGAAGTCAATACCGATGCACCCAACGCGCCGAACACGACCGACAGCGAAACGGAAATCGGGATATGCACCCAATGCATTACCAGCATTTTCACACCGATAAAACCCAACACGAATGCCAAGCCGTATTTCAGGAAGATAAAGTGTTCCGCCACATCCGCCAGCAGGAAATACATCGCCCGCAAACCCAAAATAGCGAAAATATTGGAAGTCAGCACGATAAACGGATCGGTGGTAACGGCAAAGACGGCGGGGATGCTGTCCACGGCAAACACGACATCGCTCAATTCAATCATGACCAGCACCAAAAACAGCGGCGTGGCGATTTTTTTACCGTTTTCGACGGTAAAAAATTTCTCGCCGTGAAATTCCGTGCCGACCGGAACGACTTTCTTGACGGCATTCAGCAGCCTGCTGTTTGCCAAATCCCCTTCCTCATCGCCTTCGGGCTTCATCATGTGTATGCCGGTATAGAGCAGGAACGCGCCGAACAGATACAGAATCCACTCGAACTGCCGAACCAGTGCCGCGCCGACGAAAATCATGACAGTGCGCAATACCAATGCGCCCAATACGCCGTACAGCAGCACGCGGTGCTGAAACTGCGGTGCGACTTTGAAGTAGCCGAATATCATCAGGAACACGAAAATATTATCGACTGCCAACGATTTTTCCAAAATGTAGCCGGTAAAGAATTCCAATACTTTTTCTTTTGCGACTGCCGCGCCGTAGCCGGGATTGCCGGCGAGTTCGAAATACAGCCAGCCCGCGAACAGGCAGGATACGGCAACCCACAAGCCGCTCCATGCCAAGGCTTCTTTGATGCCGACTTTATGGCTGCCGTTTTTCTTCAGCGAAAACATATCCAAGGCAATCATGACCAGCACTGCCGCAAAAAAAACGCCGTAAAACAACGGCGACCCGATGCCGGAATATTCTGTCATGGTTCAATCTCCTGATTTGAAATGTAGTTGTACTACCAACTGATATAAAACATCGCTTTTGCCAAAAACACAATCAGCAGCATATGGGTAAAGACGACGGCGTGTATGTATTTCGACCAGCCGACCGTCAGTGTGGAACGTGCCATTTTGACGACGGCGATGGCGAAGTGCGCCAACACGCTGAACGCCAACAGGATTTTCAGCGTCAGCATCGTACCGAAGGAAGTGGCAAACGGTTCGCCCAATATAGGAAGGTAGCGGTTTGCCGCCATCACGATGCCGCTGGCGAACAGCAGTCCGACCACAAACGGCATCACCCTGACGGCGCGGTAAGACATTGCCTTTTCCACTTCGCGCCGCGACTCACGGGACACCCGTCCCGTATGCAGGACGGACAACACCAGCACTTCAAAAAACACGCCGCCGACAAAGGCGATGGCGCAATACAGATGGACGATGTGCGCGACGGCATAAATACTCATACGATGCTCCAACCGGAAAACTCGGATACGGATTGTATCACTATCACCCCCGATGTCCGCATACCGCTTCCCGCACCGCCTCGGCGATTCTCGCGCCCGCTCCGCGATGTTGTGCGATAAAGCCGTCCACGCGCGCCTGCATCTGCATTCCGCCCCCCTCGGACGATAAGGCTTTTTCAACGGCTGCCCGCCACGCATCCGCCGATTCGACTTGAACCGCCGCCCCCGATGCCAAAGCGTGCCGGCAGGCTTCGGAAAAATTGTAGGTTGAAAAGCCGAATATCGTCGGAACGCTGCAGGAAAGCGGTTCGATGATGTTCTGACAGCCCGAATCGACCAGACTGCCGCCGACAAAAGCGACATCGGCGCACAGGTAATACGCATACAGCTCGCCCATACTGTCGCCTATCCACACCTGCGTATCAGGTTCGACCGGCAAACCGTCGCTGCGCCGCTGAACCTTAAACCCGAAGCGTTTTGCCGTTTCAAATGCCGTCTGAAAATGCTCGGGATGGCGCGGCACGACGACCAGCAGGGCATCGCCGCGATATTGTTGCCACGCCGCCAGCAGTTTTTCCGCCTCGTCTTCACCCCGATAAACGCGCGTGCTGCCGCACACGGCAACCGGCCGGCCTCCGATGCGTTTTTCAAACTGCCCCGCCAGCGTTTTCATCTGTTCCGACGGCATCAGGTCATATTTGGTATTGCCGCACACCTGCACGGATGCCGCTCCCAATTTCGCCAACCGCGCCGCATCCGCCTCCGTCTGCGCCAGACAACCCGTCAGCGAAGCGGCGGCAGGACGGATCAGGCGGCGGACCTTCAGATAACCGTTCAACGATTTTTCCGACAGCCGCGCATTCGCCAAAAACAGCGGCACACCCGCGCGCCGGCATTCCCTCATCAGGTTGGGCCAGATTTCGGTTTCCATCAAAATGCCGAACATCGGTCGGTGTTCGCGCAAAAACTGCCGTACCCACGTTTTTTTGTCATACGGAAGATAGCGGCATTGTGCATCAGGAAACAGAACTTGCGCGGTTTCCCGTCCCGTCGGGGTCATCTGCGTCATCAGCAGCGGCGCATCGGGAAAACGCTGCCGCAACTCGCGTATCAAGGGCTGGGCGGCACGCGTTTCGCCAACCGAAACGGCGTGTATCCAAACCGCACCGGTAACGGGATTCGGATACGGCTTGCCGAAACGCTCGTCCCGATGCGCCCGATATGCCGGGGCACTTCCGGAGAGTTTGTCCAAATAACGCCGTATCCATATCGGCGCAAGCAGCCACAATACATCATAAAGCCATTGGAACATCTTTCTATTTCCTGCAAAACAAATGCCGTCCGAACGGTTCGGACGGCATTTCGGCAACGGAATCAAATATCGTAGGTTGTCGAAGCGGTATCTCCGCCCTTGCCCGTCCAGTTGGTATGGAAAAACTCGCCGCGCGGTTTGTCGGTGCGCTCGTAAGTGTGCGCGCCGAAGTAGTCGCGCTGTGCCTGCAAGAGGTTGGCAGGCAGACGTTCGGTCGTGTAGCCGTCCAAGAACGTAATTGCCGAAGCCATGCAGGGCATAGGAATGCCGCATTCGACCGCCTTGGCAACCACCTTGCGCCACGCCGGCAGGCAGTTTTCCAAAATATTTTTGAAATACGGATCCGCACCCAAGAACACCAAATCGGGATTGTTTTCATAGGCATCGCGGATATTGCTTAAAAATGCGCTGCGAATGATGCACCCCTCGCGCCACAGCAGCGCAGTGTTGCCGTAGCCCAAATCCCAGCCGTAGCTTTCGCCCGCTTCGCGGATCAGCATGAAGCCTTGGGCATACGAAATAATTTTGGAGGCGAGCAAGGCTTGGCGCAAATCGCCGACCCATTGTTTTTTATCGCCGCCGACTGGCAATGCCTGCCGCGCAAACAGTCCGCCCATCCGGACGCGCTGTTCTTTGAACGATGAAACGCAGCGGGCGAACACCGCCTCTGAAATCAGCGTCAACGGAATGCCCAAATCCAAAGCATTGATGCCCGTCCATTTGCCCGTGCCTTTTTGCCCTGCCGTATCGAGGATTTTCTCGACCAGCGGTTCGCCGCCTTCGTCCTTATAGCCCAAAATTGCCGCTGTGATTTCAATCAGATAAGAATCCAGCTCGGTTTTGTTCCACTCGGCAAACACGCGGTGCATTTCGTCGTAGGACAGTCCCAAACCGTCTTTCATGAACTGGTACGCTTCGCAAATCAACTGCATATCGCCATATTCGATGCCGTTATGCACCATTTTGACAAAATGTCCCGCGCCGTCCCTGCCGACCCAGTCGCAACACGGTTCGCCCAGCGGCGTTTTGGCGGCAATCGCCTGAAAAATCGGCTTAACCGCTTCCCAAGCGCGCTTATCCCCGCCCGGCATAATGGACGGGCCGTGCCGCGCGCCTTCTTCGCCGCCGGATACGCCCGCCCCGACAAACAAAATCCCTTTTTCGGCAAGGTAATGTGTCCGCCGTGTCGTGTCGGGGTAATTGGCATTGCCGCCGTCGATAATGATGTCTTCCTCGTCCAACAGGGGCAGCAGTTGTTCGATAAAGTCGTCGACGACCGAACCTGCGCGAACCATCATCATGATTTTTCTCGGTTTTGCCAGCTTATCGACCAAGTCTTGCAGGGAATACGCGCCGACAATATCCGTTCCCTTAGCCGCGCCGTTTAAAAATTCGTCCACCTTACCGATTGTTCGGTTGTAGGCGACAACCTTAAATCCGCAATCGTTCATATTCAAAATCAGGTTTTGCCCCATAACCGCCAAACCGATTACGCCAATATCGCCTTTCATTGCAGGAAGCTCCGTTATAGATTTAATTTATCGACCACAACTCTACCTGATTTACACTTGTTTAACAATCCTTAACTTTTTAATTTTTTGAAAAGATGCCTTTACGCTTTCCCGTGCCGTTTCCCTGAAGGCGTATAAATAAAATATAAAATTTAAATAATAAAACGATGATTATATTGATAGGAGAAATTTTCTGTGGGTAACTTTTTTTTATTTTAAAAATCATCAGGATTTCTTTTTTTTAGGGTGTCGGTAAGGCGGATTCCCTTTTGTGCATGCCTGTGGATTGTTTTTCATGAAGAATAGTTTTTGTGGACAGTTTGCCTGTTGTGCAGATGGCATTCCGCTTTTCTTTACCGAATGGCTGCCGATGTCTTTAAGAACCGGAATACTGTGGAGGTTTGAGAGGAAAGTGTGTTTGGAACTTGTGGAAATGGTCAGGTGTCGGCACGAATGTCTTATTTCTGCATATCGGCAGAGTGCGCATCCGAATTTGTGTATAAGTGGTGGAAAAAATGAGATTTTCGGGTAAATCTCACAATATTTCAGTCAGATAACTTTGGATTGCTTGTGTATAAATAAACTTTCGGATGGGGATACGTATAGCGGATTAACAAAAATCAGGACAAGGCGAC
>NZ_KV815464.1:0-2490 GCF_001814225.1 Neisseria sp. HMSC070F02
CATGCTAAGTTAAATTGAGGACACGCCCTAGTCCACTATACATTTCCGACAAAACCTGTCAACAAAAAACAACACTTCGCAAATAAAAACGATAATCAGCTTTGCAAAAATCCCCCCCCCCCCCTGTTAATATAAATAAAAATAATTATTAATTATTTTTCTTATCCTGCCAAATCTTAACGGTTTGGATTTACTTCCCTTCATACACTCAAAAGGACGAACAAATGAACGCCCCGTTTTTCCGCCTCAGCCTGCTCTCGCTCACACTTGCGGCAGGCTTTGCCCACGCGGCAGGCAACGCCAATGTCGCATTGGATACCATTACCGTAAAAGGCGACCGCCAAGGCAGCAAAATCCGTACCAACATCGTTACGCTGCAACAAAAAGACGAAAGCACCGCAACCGATATGCGCGAACTCTTAAAAGAAGAGCCTTCCATCGATTTCGGCGGCGGCAACGGCACGTCCCAATTCCTGACGCTGCGCGGCATGGGTCAGAACTCTGTCGACATCAAGGTGGACAACGCCTATTCCGACAGCCAAATCCTTTACCACCAAGGCAGATTTATTGTCGATCCCGCTTTGGTTAAAGTCGTTTCCGTACAAAAAGGCGCGGGTTCCGCCTCTGCCGGTATCGGCGCAACCAACGGCGCGATTATCGCCAAAACCGTCGATGCCCAAGACCTGCTCAAAGGCTTGGATAAAAACTGGGGCGTGCGCCTCAACAGCGGCTTTGCCAGCAACGAAGGCGTAAGCTACGGCGCCAGCGTATTCGGAAAAGAGGGCAACTTCGACGGCTTGTTCTCTTACAACCGCAACGATGAAAAAGATTACGAAGCCGGCAAAGGTTTCCGCAATGTCAACGGCGGCAAAACCGTACCGTACAGCGCGCTGGACAAACGCAGCTACCTCGCCAAAATCGGAACAACTTTCGGCGACGACGACCACCGCATCGTGTTGAGCCATATGAAAGACCAACACCGGGGCATCCGCACTGTGCGTGAAGAATTTACCGTCGGCAGCGAAGATTCACGGATAAATATTAAACGCCAAGCCCCTGCTTACCGCGAAACCACACAATCCAACACCAATTTGGCGTACACGGGTAAAAACCTGGGCTTTGTCGAAAAACTGGATGCCAACGCCTATGTGTTGGAAAAAGAACGCTATTCCGCCGATGACAGCGGCACCGGCTACGCAGGCAATGTAAAAGGCCCCAACCATACCCGAATCACCACTCGTGGTGCGAACTTCAACTTCGACAGCCGCCTTGCCGAACAAACCCTGTTGAAATACGGTATCAACTACCGCCATCAGGAAATCAAACCGCAAGCGTTTTTGAACTCGAAATTTGAGATCTCCGATAAGAAGAAAGATCCGAAAGATCCCAAAAAAGAAATAGATAAGACCGCTGAAGAAAAAGCGAAAGACAAGAAAGATATGGATCTTGTCCATTCCTACAAACTGTCCAACCCGACCAAAACCGATACCGGCGCGTATATCGAAGCCATTCACGAGATTGACGGCTTTACCCTGACCGGCGGGCTGCGTTACGACCGCTTCAAAGTGAAAACCCACGACGGCAAAACCGTTTCAAGCAGCAACCTTAACCCGAGTTTCGGTGTGATTTGGCAGCCGCACGAACACTGGAGCTTCAGCGCGAGCCACAACTACGCCAGCCGCAGCCCGCGCCTGTATGACGCGCTGCAAACCCACGGCAAGCGCGGCATCATCTCGATTGCCGACGGCACCAAAGCCGAACGCGCGCGCAATACCGAAATCGGCTTCAACTACAACGACGGCACGTTTGCCGCCAACGGCAGCTACTTCTGGCAAACCATCAAAGACGCGCTTGCCAATCCGCAAAACCGCCACGTCTCTGCCGCCGTCCGTGAAGCCGTCAATGCCGGTTACATCAAAAACCACGGTTACGAATTGGGCGCGTCCTACCGCACCGGCGGCCTGACTGCCAAAGTCGGCGTAAGCCACAGCAAACCGCGCTTTTACGATACGCACAAAGACAAGCTGTTGAGCGCGAATCCTGAATTTGGCGCACAAGTCGGCCGCACTTGGACGGCCTCCCTTGCCTACCGCTTCCAAAATCCGAATCTGGAAATCGGCTGGCGCGGCCGTTATGTTCAAAAAGCCGTGGGTTCGATATTGGTGGCAGGTCAAAAAGACCGCAACGGCAAATTGGAAAACGTTGTACGCAAAGGTTTCGGTGTGAACGATGTCTTCGCCAACTGGAAACCGCTGGGCAAAGACACGCTCAATGTTAATCTTTCGGTTAACAACGTGTTCAACACGTTCTACTATCCGCACAGCCAACGCTGGACCAATACCCTGCCGGGCGTGGGCCGCGATGTACGCTTGGGCGTGAACTACAAGTTCTAAAACGCACATCCCGAAAAAATGCCGTCTGAAAGCCTTTCAGACGGCATCTGTTCTGATAATTTGATATATAGTGGATTAACAAAAACCAGTACGGCGT
>NZ_KV815465.1:0-457 GCF_001814225.1 Neisseria sp. HMSC070F02
GAACAGGTAGCGGTCAAATCCTGTTTCATCCAAATAAACACGTTGGTAGTCGGAAAATTCGGCCGGCTGTGTCAAATAATGCGTTACTTTGGCCGGGTCTTGTTCTTTGTAAGTGGTGGTCTTTTTTTGCGCGTTATCCCCATCTGTTTGAGTGCATAGCAAACGGTGGCTGCCGTACAATCAAAATGTTTGGCGATTTCATGCAGATAGGCATCCGGGTGTTGCCCAACATATTGAGCCGGTTTTTGCCTATCCGATTTGACGGCATTTAGACCGGTAACTTGATGTTTTAGGCTGCCTGTTTGTTTTTTAAGGCGAATCCACAGGTAAAGCGTGTTTCTTGACAAGTTAAACGTTGCTGCGGTTTGGCTGATGTTTTTGCATTGTTCGTAATATCGTGGATTAAATTTAAACCAGTACGGTGTTGCCTCGCCTTGCCGTACTATTTGTACTGTCT
>NZ_KV815466.1:0-2732 GCF_001814225.1 Neisseria sp. HMSC070F02
TCGAGGTTTCAGTCATTTCCGATAGATTCCCGCCTGCGCGGGAATGACGGATTTCAAGATTACGGTGTTGTCGGAATGCAACTGAACCGTCATTCCCACGAAAGTGGGAATCTATAGTGGATTAAATTTAAATCAGGACAAGGCAACGAAGCCGCAGACAGTACAAATAGTACGGCAAGGCGAGGCAATGCCGTACTGGTTTGAATTTAATCCACTATAGAACGCGGGGTTTGGGCAACTGTTTTTATCCGATAAGTTTCTGTGCGGACAGGTCTGGATTCCCGCCTACGCGGGAATGACGGGTTTCGAGATTACGGTGTTGTCGGGAATGACGGGTTTTAAGATTACGGCATTTGCCGTTTCGGGTACAGGAAAGGGGGTTTTCGGGTAAAATGGTACTCTTTTACCGGCTGTTGAAAAATATGTCTTCATCTGTTTCAAGTAAAACGCGCTATTGGGTATTGGCACTTGCCGCCATCGTGCTGGACCAGTGGTCGAAGTGGGCGGTGCTGTCGTCGTTTCAGTATCGGGAACGCGTCAATGTCATTCCTTCCTTTTTCGATCTGACGCTGGTGTACAACCCGGGTGCGGCGTTCAGCTTCCTTGCCGATCAGGGCGGCTGGCAAAAATACTTTTTTTTGGTGCTGGCGGTGACGGTGAGCGCGTATTTGGTACGCGCCATCTTGCGCGATGAGTTTGCAACCCTCGGCAAAACGGGTGCGGCAATGATTATCGGCGGTGCGTTAGGCAATGTCATCGACCGCCTGATACACGGTCATGTCGTCGATTTCTTATTGTTTTATTGGCAAAATTGGTTTTATCCCGCCTTTAATATTGCCGACAGCTTTATCTGCGTCGGTGCGGTGTTGGCAGTGTTGGACAACATCGTCCACCGTAAAACCCAAGAAGAAAAATATTGATGCCGTCTGAAAACGGAATACCGGGCTTATGAACGAGAAAACCATCATCCTTGCCAATCCGCGCGGCTTCTGCGCTGGTGTGGATCGGGCAATCAGTATTGTCGAACGTGCTTTGGAAGAGTTCGGCGCGCCGATTTATGTGCGCCACGAAGTCGTTCACAACAAATTCGTCGTGGACAACCTGCGTGAAAAAGGTGCGGTGTTTATTGAAGACTTGGCGGAAGTGCCGCCGGGCGCGACACTGGTTTATTCGGCACACGGCGTATCGAAGGCGGTGCGGCAAGAAGCGGCGGAGCGCGGTTTCCGCGTGTTTGATGCGACTTGCCCGCTGGTGACGAAAGTGCATAAGGAAGTCGCCCGACTGGATGCCCAAGACTGTGAAATCATCATGATCGGGCATAAGGGGCACGTCGAGGTTGAAGGAACGATGGGGCAGCTTGCGCCGGGCAAAATGCTTTTGGTCGAAACGGTCGGAGATGTGGCAAAACTCGAAGTCAGAAACCCCGACAAACTCGCCTATGTCAGCCAAACCACGCTCTCGGTCGATGAAACCAAAGACATCATCGCCGCGCTGAACGCGCGTTTCCCCAATATCCGCAATCCGCACAAGGAAGACATCTGCTATGCGACGACCAACCGGCAAACCGCCGTCAAAGAGCTGGCGGAACAGTGCGACATCGTGATTGTGGTCGGTTCGCCCAATTCGTCCAACAGCAACCGCCTGCGCGAAGTGGCGGCATCGCGCGGAATCGATGCGTATATGGTGGATAATGCAGGCTACCTGCAACGCGCGTGGTTTGAGGGCAAAAACAAAGTCGGCGTAACGGCAGGCGCGTCCGCGCCCGAAGTGTTGGTGCAGGAAGTATTGGCAACCATACGCGGATGGGGGCACGAAACCGTGCGCGAAGGGGAGGGTACGGAAGAAAGCATCGTGTTCGTCCTGCCCAAAGAGTTGCGCCGTGAGGGCGAAACCAAACCCGATTTGTGCAAACGTTGAGCAAGCGTTGAATGTTTGGGCAACACAAATGCCGTCTGAACAGGCTTCAGACGGCATTTTTGCCGCGTGCCGGATGCGGAAACCGATCAGGCGTAATGTCGTGCAAGAAAACCGGGCAGTTCGGACAAGTCGTCCAATACGGCGAGATGTGGTGCGCCAAGGAGCTGTTCGCGCGAATGTGCGCCGGTGGTAACGCCGACTGCCGCCGCCCCCGCGTTTGCCGCCATATGCAGGTCGTGCGCCGTATCGCCGACGACCAATGCCTCTTTCGGGTCGAGTCCCAGTTCGCCGCAAAGTCCGAATACCATTTCGGGCGAGGGTTTGGAGGGATATTCCCCCGCGCAGGCGGTGGCGAGCCAATAGTCGCCGGTGGCGGTTTGGCTGACGGCGTTGTCCAAGCCCGCCCGCCCTTTGCCCGTGGCGACGGCAAGCCGGAAGCCTTGCGCTTTGAGCTTGTCCAGACAGGGCAGTGCCTGAGGAAACAAGGACATATTGCGGTTGTTGGGATTGAGGTAATGTGCGGAATAAGTGCGTGTGATGTCGGCAATGGCGGTTTCAGACGGCATTTCGAGCAGGTCGCGGATGATTTCGGGCAGGCTGAGACCTTTGCAAAATTCCTTTCCCTCCCGACAGCCGAAACCCAAACACAGGTTTTCGGCTGTTTTCGGCTGTTTTCGCCCCAAATACCTCCTAATTTTACCCAAATACCCCCTTAATCCTCCCCGAATACCCGATAATCAGGCATCCGGGCTGCTTTTTAGGCGGCAGCGGGCGCACTTAACCTGTTGGCCGCTTTCAACAGGTTCAAACACATC
>NZ_KV815467.1:0-765 GCF_001814225.1 Neisseria sp. HMSC070F02
AACCGCTGCCGCCCTCCAAGTAATCATTACCGGCGCCGCCGATCAGAGTGTCGTTACCGTCATTACCATATAAAGAAACATTTTTATTATGACCAAAGCCTACATTTTGCAGGATATCATCTGCTTGCGTACCCGATGTTTTAGCTAATAATGCAACGGTCTCCTGACCCAACACTTTCTGGTAATCTTCAAATTTACCTGCTTTTTTTGCCTCCTCCACATAATCGGCCATTAGTCTTCGGCCTTCATACCAAGAACGAAGTTCGCCATATGCAAGCATCTCGGCCAAATCCACAAAAGCTTTTTGCGGATTAGTTTCTTTGACATGGTTAAATGCTTGAACAAGACCACTAAAATCCAAAGTGAACGTATCATTTTCCATTTTGAAACTGATTTGATTCAAATATGGCTGCAAACGGGTTTGGAACAACAGGTTTTGGTAGATGTTTTTGGCGAGATGGTCGTATGTATCGTTGGTTACTTTGACGATATTAAGCGCGTCTTCTTCGCTCATGTAATAAAGCGTGCTGGAATCCTGCCCCGTGTAGGCATCAAGCACGGCAATGCGGTCGCGGGCGGCGTCAATAGCTGCTTTAGCTTTATCAGAAAGGGAAACTAAAGCGTTCTTTTTTAGTTGTGCTACTTGGGATGGTGTCAGTGCAATACCTTCATTAGCCGTTTGCGTCCAATCGGTTGAAAGTCGCATTGGCGATTTTTTGCCCCAGTTCGAATCGGTTTCCGCCCATTTGTGAATCAAATTATCTA
>NZ_KV815468.1:0-23100 GCF_001814225.1 Neisseria sp. HMSC070F02
GAAATTCCAGATTCCCGCCTGCGCGGGAATGACGGCTCAAAAGTTACGGAACGAAAAACAACCAAAACCGGACAAGTCGGATTCCCGCCTGCGCGGGAATGACGGAATCTTAAGTTTCCGTCTTTGTTTTCTGTTTTCTGTTTTCGAGGGAATAACGGGGAACAAGCCGTATTTCAGACGGCATTTTCAGTTCGGGGTATAATCCGAATACTTGCGACCATCTGAATCATTGGGACAAACCATGTGTCAACTGCTGGGCATGAACTGCAATACGCCGACCGATATTATGTTTTCCTTTGAAGGCTTCCGCCGCAGGGGCGGCATTACCGACCACCATGCCGACGGTTTCGGCATCGGCTTTTTCGAAGGCAAAGGCGTGCGCCTGTTCCATGACGACAAACCCAGTGCCAATTCGCCCGTCGCCGACCTCGTGCGCGCCTACCAGATTAAATCGGAAAACGTCGTCGCCCATATCCGCAAAGCATCACAAGGACAAACCTCGCTGGCGAACACCCATCCCTTTATGCGCGAAATGTGGGGCGGCTACTGGCTGTTTGCCCACAACGGACATTTGATTGATTTTTTTCCCGAACAGGGCGAATTTTTCCACCCCGTCGGCACAACCGATTCCGAACGCGCGTTCTGCCACATCCTCAACCGCCTGCGCACCCGCTTTGCCGCCCGTCCCGACGACGACACGCTGTTTGACGCGATTGCGGGGCTGACGCACGAAATCCGCAAGTTCGGGCTGTTTAACTTTATGCTTTCAGACGGCATTGCCCTGTTTGCCCACGCCAGCACACTACTGCACTACATCGTCCGCCAAGCCCCGTTCGGCAAGGCGCGCCTGCTCGACGACGACGTGATGGTCGATTTTGCCGAAGTAACCACGCCCAACGACCGCGTCGCCGTTATCGCCACCCTGCCGCTGACCCGCGACGAATCATGGTCCCAACTTGCCGTGAACGAACTGGTCATGTTCCGCGAAGGCAACATCGTCCGACACGACCGTCCCGAAAACCCCGTCTATATGAGTGCCGAAGAAGGTCTGGAAATCGCCCGCGCCGCCGGCGTATCGGTTTGACGTTCAGACGGCATCAGGAAGAAACGCTATGAAATGCCCGTTTTGCGCCCACCCCGACACCCGCGTCGCCGATTCGCGTCTGATGGAAGAACGCAACGCCGTGCGCCGCCGCCGCCACTGCCCCAACTGCGGCAAACGCTTCGGCACGCTCGAAACCGCCGAACTCAAAATGCCCGCCGTCATCGGTCCGGACAAAAAACGCTCGCCCTTTAATGCACAACGCCTCCGCAACGACCTGACCGCCGCCGCCCGAAAATCCGCCCTGACACCCGAACAGATCGACGAAACCGTCCGCCTGACGGAACACAGGCTCTACACTTCGGGTCAGCGCGACATCCCCTCTGCCGCACTTGCCGACATGGTGCTAAAAGAACTGCTCCGACAAGATACGGAAGCCGCCGTCCGTTTCGCCGCCCTGCACAAACGCTTCGACAATCCGGCAGACTTTGCCTCGTGGCTGGCGCAAGCCGTCAAAACAGGCGGCAAAGCCTGATTCCCCCAACCCATACTGATACGGTATCCCTATGTTTTCGGACACAGATATATCCATGATGGAAAACGCCCTCCGACTTGCCGCTTTGGGGCGTTTTTCCACTTCGCCCAATCCGCGCGTCGGCTGCGTTATCGCACACGGCAGCCAAATTGTCGGGCAAGGCTTCCACGTCAAAGCGGGCGAACCCCATGCCGAAGTCCACGCCCTGCGTCAGGCGGGCGAAATGGCACAAGGCGCGACCGCCTTTGTTACCCTCGAACCGTGCAGCCATTACGGGCGTACCCCGCCCTGCGCCGAAGCTCTGCTCCGTTCCGGCGTAACACGCGTCGTTGCCGCCATGCGCGACCCCAACCCGCTGGTTGCCGGCAAAGGGCTTGCCATGCTCGAAGCAGCAGGCATCAAGACGGAATGCGGTTTACTCGAACATCAGGCAAGGGAACTCAACCGAGGCTTCCTGTCGCGCATCGAACGCCGCCGCCCCTTCGTCCGCCTCAAATGCGCCGTTTCGCTGGACGGCAAAACCGCCCTTTCAGACGGCAGCAGCTTTTGGATTACCGGCGAAGACGCGCGTGCCGACGTACAGGTTTTGCGTGCCGAAAGCTGCGCGGTGCTGACCGGCATCGGCACGGTGTTGGCGGACAATCCCCGGCTCAACGTCCGCGCTTTTCCAACTTTGCGCCAACCCGCACGCATCGTTTTAGACAGCCGCCTGCGCCTGCCCTTGGACAGCCACCTTCTGACCGACGGACAATCTCCAACCTACATCGCCACCTTGGAACGCGATGAAGATAAACTCCGCCCCTATCGGGAACACGCACACATCCGCATCCTGATGCCGTCTGAAACGGCAGACGGCAAAATCGACCTGCACCACCTGATGCGCCTCCTTGCCGACGAAGGTTTCGGCGAAATCATGGTCGAAGCAGGCTCCGAACTCACATCCGCATTTTTGGCAGAAGATTTGGCGGACGAAATCGTTTTATACCGCTCGCCCAAAATCCTCGGCGGCGGCAGCGGTTTATTTTGCCTGCCCGAAAACCGCGCCGCCCTTTCCGCACCGCCCTTGTGGACACCTGTTTCAAGCGAAATCCTCGGACACGACATCAAAACCGTGTTCCGAAAAAACGGCAACGCCTTTTAAAGGGTTTGCGCCATTTCACTATATAATAACGCCGATAAAAAACGGCACCATTCAGACCGCCGCCCACCCGAAAAAGCGCAACCCGGACTGCCGCACCCCGCCGGCAGCCGCGACGGCCTGAAAGCCGTCAAATTCCGATCAAGAAAGGCTTCAGACGACACAGGCAGAATCCCGCTGCCGACCGGACATCAAAAATGGACACAAAAGAAATCCTCGGCTACGCGGCAGGCTCGATCGGCAGCGCGGTTTTAGCCGTCATCATCCTGCCGCTGCTGTCGTGGTATTTCCCTGCCGACGACATCGGGCGCATCGTGCTGATGCAGACGGCGGCGGGACTGACGGTGTCGGTATTGTGCCTCGGGCTGGATCAGGCATACGTCCGCGAATACTATGCCGCCGCCGACAAAGACACTTTGTTCAAAACCCTGTTCCTGCCGCCGCTGCTGTCTGCCGCCGCGATAGCCGCCCTGCTGCTTTCCCGCCCGTCCCTGCCGTCTGAAATCCTGTTTTCGCTCGACGATGCCGCCGCCGGCATCGGGCTGGTGCTGTTTGAACTGAGCTTCCTGCCCATCCGCTTTCTCTTACTGGTTTTGCGTATGGAAGGACGCGCCCTTGCCTTTTCGTCCGCGCAACTCGTGTCCAAGCTCGCCATCCTGCTGCTGCTGCCGCTGACGGTCGGGCTGCTGCACTTTCCGGCGAACACCGCCGTCCTGACCGCCGTTTACGCGCTGGCAAACCTTGCCGCCGCCGCCTTTTTGCTGTTTCAAAACCGATGCCGTCTGAAGGCCGTCCGGCGCGCACCGTTTTCATCCGCCGTCCTGCATCGCGGCCTGCGCTACGGCATACCGATCGCACTAAGCAGCATCGCCTATTGGGGGCTGGCATCCGCCGACCGTTTGTTCCTGAAAAAATATGCCGGCCTAGAACAGCTCGGCGTTTATTCGATGGGTATTTCGTTCGGCGGGGCGGCATTATTGTTCCAAAGCATCTTTTCAACGGTCTGGACACCGTATATTTTCCGCGCAATCGAAGCAAACGCCCCGCCCGCCCGCCTCTCGGCAACGGCAGAATCCGCCGCCGCCCTGCTTGCCTCCGCCCTCTGCCTGACCGGCATTTTCTCGCCCCTCGCCTCCCTCCTGCTGCCGGAAAACTACGCCGCCGTCCGGTTTATCGTCGTATCGTGTATGCTGCCGCCGCTGTTTTGCACGCTGGTAGAAATCAGCGGCATCGGTTTGAACGTCGTCCGAAAAACACGCCCGATCGCGCTCGCCACCTTGGGCGCGCTGGCGGCAAACCTGCTGCTGCTGGGGCTTGCCGTACCGTCCGGCGGCGCGCGCGGCGCGGCGGTTGCCTGTGCCACCTCATTCTGGTTGTTTTTTGCCTTCAAGACCGAAAGCTCCTGCCGCCTGTGGCAGCCGCTCAAACGCCTGCCGCTTTATACGCACACATTGCTCTGCCTGACCTCCTCGGCGGCCTACACCTGCTTCGGCACACCGGCAAACTACCCCCTGTTTGCCGGCGTATGGGCGGTATATCTGGCAGGCTGCATCCTGCGCCACCGGAAAGATTTGCACAAACTGTTTCATTATTTGAAAAAACAAGGTTTCCCATTATGAAAATCGTTTGGACCACATCTATGGCAGGCTTGGGCGGCACGGAAACCGCCACCGTCCGCCTCGGCAGGCTACTCAGGCAGCACGGACACGACATCATGCTTGCCTCTTCGGACGGACCGTTGCTCAAAGAGGCGCAAGCCTTGGGCATACGTTGGCAACCCGTCGATTTCTATCGCGGCGGCCTTTTCGGCTACCTCAAAGGTATGATTGCCTACGCCCGAATGCTGCGGCGCGAACAACCCGACATCATCGACTGCCAAATGGCGCGCGTCGTACCCGCCTGCGCCATTGCCGCCAAAATCGTTTCGCCGAAAACCAAAATCATCTACCACTCGCACGGTTTGGACGCGGCAACCTACCCCAAAATCGCCAAACTCTTCGACAAGCTGGGCGTGTACATCATCGGTAACTGCAAACACGAACGCGAAAAACTCATCCGCCACGGTTTCCCCGCCGACCGGATTGTCTACGCCTACAACGCACTCCCCCCCCCCGGAATTTCCTTTCTGGAAAACCGTCAAAGGCTGCGTCATGCTCGGCACGCTGTCGCGTCTGGACACCGTCCGCGCCGTGCATCTGATGCTGGACATTTTCAAAAAAATGGTCGACCGCGATATGCCCGTACGCCTGAACGTGGCGGGCATAGGCGAAGAAATGGACAATTTGAAAGCGCAGGCGGAACGTCTGGGCATAGACGGCAAAGTTACCTTCCTCGGCGGCGTGCGCGATTTGACCGCCTACTTCAAAGACGTGGATATTTTGGTGAACACGCCCCACTGCATCGGCGACCACGGCGCAGGCGTGGGCAACAACATCTTAGAAGCCGGACTTTACGACACGCCCGTCGTTACCTACGATATGGCGGGCATTTCCGAAATGGTCGTCAACGGGGAAACGGGTTACTGCATTCCTTTCGGCGAAGACGAAGCGTTTATCGAAGCCGTCGATACACTCATCAAGCATCCGGAGTTGCGCGGTCAAATGGGCAAAGCCCTGCACAAACACGTCGAAACCTTATGTTCCGACGACGAAATCTACCGTACCACCATGGCGGCGTATACCATGTAATGCCGTCTGAAAGCCGCCGATGAACATCACCATAGTCGCCCCTTATTGCTCGCTGCCGTCCGAGCCGCATTTCAACCGCTTCTGGTATCTTGCCGAGCTGTTGTCGCAGTCGCATGACGTGTTGCTGATTACCAGCAACTTCAAGCACTACGACAAATCTTTCAGACGGCCCGAAGATGCCGAGGCCGCCTCACAAGGCCGTCTGAAAGTCATGCTGTTGGAAGAAAGCGGATACAGCAAAAACGTGTCTTTAGGACGCGTGACCAGCCATCACCGCTTCGTCAAACATTTTGAAAAATGGTTGGAAAACTGCCGTCCGGGCGAACAAGACGTCGTCTTTTCCGCCTATCCGCTGATTGCCACCAACCTGCTGTTGGGCAAACACAAAGCGCGTTTGGGTTACAAACTGATTGTCGATGTGCAGGACGTATGGCCGGAGTCTTTCTCCTCGGTCGTACCGTTTTTGAAAAAAGTACCGCACAAGCTGCTGCCCTTTGCTTCACGCGCCAACCGGGCCTACCGCTACGCCGACGCGCTGGTTGCCGTATCGCAGACTTATCTCGACCGCGCCAAAGAAACCAATCCGAACGTACCCGGCGAAGTCATCTATATTGGTGCTGACTTTCCCAAACTCGATGCCGCACCTGCCAAAGATTTTGGCGACGACAAAACCCGCTTTTTCTACTTGGGCACGCTCAGTTACAGCTATGACGTGGAAACCGTGTGCAAAGGCGTTCGGAAACTTTTGGACGACGGCGAAAATGTAGAGCTGCACATCATGGGCGGCGGCCCCGATTTGGACAGGCTCAAACAATATGCCTGCGACGGCATCAAGTTTTACGGCTACATTCCTTACGCCGAAATGATGTCGGTCGCCAAGGGCTGCGACATTGCCATCAACGCCATCCAGTCCTATTCAATGGCATCGATTACCAACAAACTCTCCGACTATATGGCTTTGCAAAAACCGATTCTGAACAGCTAGGTCAACGACGAAGTTGCCGAAGTCCTTACCCTGCTACCGCATGCGAACTACCGTTCCGGTGATGTGGACGGTTTCGTTCAAGCCGCCAAAGATATTTTGAAGCGCAAAAGCGATCCTGTTCAGTCCGACGAAATCGTCCGCCGCTTCAAACGCGATGTGGCGTATCAGAAAATCGTCAACCTGATTGAAAGATTAGCTCATGAATAAATTTTTCAAACGCCTGTTCGACATCATCGCCTCCGCATCGGGGCTGATTGTCCTCTCACCCGTTTTCCTGATTTTGGCGTACCTCATCCGCAAGAATCTGGGTTCGCCCGTCTTCTTCATTCAAGAACGCCCCGGAAAGGACGGAAAACCTTTTAAAATGGTCAAATTCCGTTCCATGCGCGACGCGCTTGATTCAGACGGCATTCCGCTGCCCGACAGCGAGCGGCTCACACCCTTCGGCAAAAAACTGCGTGCCGCTAGTTTGGACGAACTGCCTGAATTATGGAATGTCTTAAAAGGCGACATGAGCCTGGTCGGCCCGCGCCCGCTGCTGATGCAATATCTGCCGCTGTACGACAACTTCCAAAACCGCCGCCACGAAGTGAAACCCGGCATTACCGGCTGGGCGCAGGTCAACGGGCGCAACGCCGCCTCATGGGACGAACGCTTCGCATGCGACATCTGGTATATCGACCACTTCAGCCTGTGCCTCGACATCAAAATCCTACTGCTGACGGTTAAAAAAGTATTAATCAAAGAAGGGATTTCCGCACAGGGCGAAGCCACCATGCCCCCTTTCACAGGAAAACGCAAACTTGCCGTCGTCGGCGCGGGCGGACACGGAAAAGTCGTTGCCGACCTTGCCGCCGCACTCGGCACATACGGCGAAATCGTTTTTCTGGACGACCGCGTCCAAGGCAGCGTCAACGGCTTCCCCGTCATCGGCACGACGCTGCTGCTTGAAAACAGTTTATCGCCCGAACAATTCGACATCGCCGTCGCCGTCGGCAACAACCGCATCCGCCGCCAAATCGCCGAAAAAGCCGCCGCGCTCGGCTTCGCCCTGCCCGTCCTGATTCATCCGGACTCGACCGTCTCGCCTTCTGCAACAGTCGGACAAGGCGGCGTCGTTATGGCGAAAGCCGTCGTACAGGCTGACAGCGTATTGAAAGACGGCGTGATTGTGAACACTGCCGCCACCGTCGATCACGATTGCCTGCTTGATGCTTTCGTCCACATCAGCCCGGGCGCGCACCTGTCGGGCAACACGCGTATCGGCGAAGAAAGCTGGATAGGCACAGGCGCGTGCAGCCGCCAGCAGATCCGTATCGGCAGCCGCGCAACCATTGGAGCGGGCGCAGTCGTCGTGCGCGACGTTTCAGACGGCATGACCGTCGCGGGCAACCCGGCAAAACCATTGGCAGGCAAAAATACCGAGACCCTGCGGTCGTAAACGATTAAAATAAACAGCCTAAGCAACAGACGGCAGAAATGAGGAAATGCCGTCTGAAAACCGACGGACCAAACACCATGCTGAACACTTTCCTTTCCCCGTGGCCCTGCTTCACCCAAGAAGAAGCCGATGCCGTTTCCAAAGTCCTGCTGTCCAACAAAGTCAACTACTGGACGGGAAACGAATGCCGCAAATTTGAAAAAGAATTCGCCGCCTTTGCCGGCACGCGGTACGCCGTCGCCCTTTCCAACGGCACGCTGGCACTCGATGTCGCGCTCAAAGCAATCGGCATAGGCGCGGGCGACGATGTGATTGTTACCTCGCGCACTTTCTTGGCTTCCGCGTCCTGCATTGTGAACGCGGGCGCAAATCCGGTGTTTGCTGATGTGGATTTGAACAGCCAAAACATCAGCGCGGAAACCGTCAAAGCCGCGCTGACACCGACTACCAAAGCCATCATCGTCGTCCACCTCGCCGGTATGCCCGCCGAAATGGACGGCATCATGGACTTGGCAAAAGAACATGATTTGTGGGTCATCGAAGACTGCGCCCAAGCGCACGGCGCGAAATACAAAGGCAAATCCGTCGGCAGCATCGGACACGTCGGCGCATGGTCGTTCTGCCAAGACAAAATCATGACCACGGGCGGCGAAGGCGGCATGGTTACCACCAACGACAAAGCACTGTGGAGCAAAATGTGGTCGTACAAAGACCACGGCAAAAGCTATGACGCCGTGTACCACCGCGAACACGCCCCTGGCTTCCGCTGGCTGCACGAAAGCTTCGGCACAAACTGGCGTATGATGGAAATGCAGGCGGCAATCGGGCGCATTCAGCTCAAACGCCTGCCCGAATGGACTGCCTGCCGTCAAGCGCACGCCGCCAAGCTGGCGGAAAGCCTAGGCAAATTCAAAAGTATCCGCTTGGTTGAAGTCGCCGACTACATCGGACACGCGCAATATAAGTTCTACGCCTTCGTCAAACCCGAACACCTCAAAGACGGCTGGACGCGCGACCGCATCGTCAACGAACTGAACGCGCGCAAAGTCCCCTGCTATCAAGGTAGCTGCTCCGAAGTGTATTTGGAGAAATCCTTCGACAACACGCCTTGGCGTCCGAAAGAGCGGCTGAAAAATGCTGTCGAGTTGGGCGACACCAGCCTGATGTTCTTAGTACATCCGACGCTGACCGACGGCGAAATCGCGTTCTGCAAAGAACACATCGAAGCCGTATTGACCGAAGCCACACGATAACCCTTCAGACGGCATATGCCGCCTGAAAGCACATACCGCCCCACGATATGACTCTGGAAACCCTGCTTGCCCTACCGCGCAACATCAAGAAAATCTGTTTCCTCATACACGATTTTCTGATGATTTTCATTGCCTTTTGGTTTACCCAAAGCCTGAAGGCCGACTACTCGAACGAATGGTTCGACCCTGCCAACTGGCAGTCTTTCCTATTGACCGCGCTGTTGACCATCGGCCTGTTCGTCAGAATGGGGCTCTACCGTGCCGTTACACGCTTTGTCAGTTTCCACGTCCTGACCACCGCTTTTGCCGGCAGCATTGTTTCCGCCGTCCTGTTCTTCCTCAACACATTGATTTTTGAAGAAAGGCTGCGCCTCGCCCTGCCGATTGTCTATTTCTTACTGCTGTTTGTTTCCGTGACCGGCTCGCGTATGGTTTTGCGCGGACTGTTGTCCGAACACCCCAAAAAACAGATGATCCCCGTCATCATTTACGGCGCGGGACGGTCGGGCAGACAACTGCTTGAGGCCGTCAAACAAATGCGCGAATATTCCGCCGCCGCCTTTGTGGACGACGACCCCAAACTGTGGCACACCGTCATCTACGACCTTGCCGTTTACCAGCCCGATGCCATCGCCTTCCTCATCGAACGCTACGGCGTGGAAAAAATCCTGCTCGCCATCCCCGGCGCGACTCAGGAACAACGCCTCCGAATCATCAACAAACTGGAAGCCTATCCCTGCGAAGTGTTGACCATTCCCGGAATGAAAGACCTGATGGACGGAAAAATCAGCATCGGCACGCTCAAAAAAATCTCTGTGTCCGACCTGCTCGGGCGTGATTCCGTCGCACCAGACGACCGCCTCATGAATGCCGACATCGAAGGCAAAACCGTCATGGTAACCGGCGCGGGCGGCTCCATCGGTTCGGAACTCTGCCGCCAGATTATCCGCCGCCGCCCCGAAAAGCTGCTGCTGTTCGAGTTATCCGAATTCGCCCTGTACGCCATCGAAAAAGAATTGCGCGAAACCTGCATCCAAAAACGCCTCGATACCGAAATCCTGCCCTTTCTCGGTTCGGTGCAAAACCGCACGCTGCTCGAACACGTCATGACCGCCTTTTCCGTTGCGACCGTCTATCACGCCGCCGCCTACAAACACGTCCCCATGGTCGAGTTCAACACCGTCGAAGGCATACGCAACAACATCTTCGGCACACTCGAGTGCGCGCTTGCCGCCACGGCATCGGGCGTAAGAACTTTCGTCCTCATCTCCACCGACAAAGCCGTCCGCCCCACCAACACAATGGGCGCGGGCAAACGTATGGCGGAACTCTGCCTTCAGGCGCTCGCCGCCGAACCCGGACAGCAAACCCGCTTCAGTATGGTGCGTTTCGGCAATGTTTTGGGTTCGTCCGGCTCCGTCGTCCCGCTGTTTGAAAAACAGATTGCCCAAGGCGGCCCGCTCACCCTGACCCACCCGGAAATCACGCGCTATTTCATGACCATACCCGAAGCGGCGCAACTGGTTATCCAAGCCGGCGCGATGGGCAAAGGCGGCGACGTGTTCGTCCTCGATATGGGCGAATCCGTCAAAATCATCGACCTTGCCCGCCAAATGATTACCTTAAGCGGCCTCAAACCCAAAACACCCGAACAACCCGACGGCGACATCGAAATCCTCATTACCGGACTGCGTCCCGGCGAAAAACTCTACGAAGAGCTGCTCATCGGCGACAACGTCCGCAAAACCGGCCATCCGCGCATCATGACCGCCAACGAAACCATGCTGCCGTGGCGCGAGCTCTCCGCCCTGCTCGACCGCATCCGTGCGGCCTGCGACCGTTACGACCAGCAGGCAATCCGCACCCTGCTCATCAACGCCCCGACCGGCTTTGCCCCGAGCGACGGTATCTGCGACCTGCTTTGGGTTCGCGAAACACACAGAAAAAATGCCGTCTGAACCTTCAGACGGCATAACGTACAAACCAACCTACCTTACACACACACGGAGTTTGACATGCAGTTTTCGGCATTCGGCGAAAAATTCACGCAACACAGCGGCATCCTCCAACTGATGGACGACCTCGGCGACGCGCTCAAAAGCGACAAGCCCGTCAACATGCTCGGCGGCGGCAACCCGGCGCGCATTCCGGAAATCGATCGGGCGTTCGCCGACATATTCTCCAAACTGGCGGCAGAACACGCCGTCGAAAACATCGGCAACTACTCCAACCCCCAAGGCGATGCCGCGCTGATTGACGCGTTGACCGCCTTCCTCAACCGCGAATACGGCTGGAACCTGACCGCCGACAATATCGCGCTGACCAACGGTTCGCAAAACGCGTTTTTCTATTTATTCAACCTCTTCGGCGGCAAATTCAACCTTTCAGACGGCACATCCGCAGAAAAAGCCATTTTGTTGCCGCTCGCGCCCGAATACATCGGCTATGCCGACGTACATATCGAAGGGCAGCACTTCGTTTCCGTCAAGCCCAAAATCGAAAACGTCGAACACGAAGGCGAAGCAGGCTTCTTCAAATACCGCGTGGACTTTGACGCACTGGAAAACCTGCCCGAACTCAAAGCGGGCAAAATCGGCGCGATTTGCTGTTCGCGCCCGACCAACCCGACCGGCAATGTGTTGACCGACGGCGAAATGGCGCGTTTGGACGCTTTGGCGCGTGAACACGGGATTCCGCTGATTATCGACAACGCCTACGGAATGCCGTTCCCCAACATCATTTACAGCGACGTAACGCTGAATTGGCATGAAAACATCATCCTCTGCTTCAGCCTTTCCAAAGTCGGCCTGCCGGGCGTTCGCACCGGCATCATCGTCGCCGCGCCGGAAGTGGTCAAAGCCGTCAGCAGCCTGAACGCGATTGTGAACCTTGCCCCCACGCGCTTCGGCGCGGCCATCGCCGCCCCGCTACTGGAAAGCGGCGAGATGAAACGGCTTGCCGACCAAGTCATCCGGCCGTTTTACCGCAATCAGGCGCAAACCGCCGTCTCGCTGCTCAAGCGCGAGCTGGGCGCGTACCCGATGAAAATCCACAAACCCGAAGGCGCGATTTTCCTGTGGCTCTGGTTTGAAAACCTGCCCGTTTCTTCGCAAACCCTGTACGAAATGCTCAAAGCCGAAGGTACGCTGATTATTCCGGGCGAACATTTCTTCGTCGGCATCGACACACAGGATTACCCGCACGCGGGCGAGTGCATCCGTATGAGCATCGCGCAGGACGCTCAAACGCTGGAAAAAGGCATTGCCGCCATCGGTAAAACCGTCCGAAAACTGTACGACAACGTTTAAGCCGCAAAAAATGCCGTCTGAAAGCCTTTCAGACGGCATTTTTATCCGCATTCAATGTCGGGAGAAATGCGCCCACACCGGCCTACAGTTTTCCGGCAGCTCGGGACACGCGCCGAGGATGCCGCCGCTGAAGTCGTTTAAACGGTGGAAGTCGCTGCCCGCGCTGGCGAGCATACCGAAACGTTCTGCCAAAAGCGCGTAGTTGAGGCGGTCGTTTTTGCAACAGTTTCCGCTGTGGACTTCGATGCCTGCGCCGCCGAGGTTTTTAAATTCTTCAAACAGATTGCGCTTGGCGGTGGCGGACAAGTCGTAGCGCATGGGGTGGGCGATGACTGCCATGCCACCCGCGCCGTTGACGGCGGAGACGCAGTCTGCCAGCGTCGCCCATTCGTGTCGGACGGCGCAGGATTTGCCGTCGCCCAAGTATTTGGTGAACGCCTGCTGCTTGTTTTTGACGTGTCCCACCCGAATGAGGAACTCGGCGACGTGTGTGCGGCTGACCATTTCTTTGTTTGCCGCCAGCGCGAGCGCGCCGTCGTATGCGCCCGAAATGCCGCGTTTTTCCAGCTTGGCGGCGATGGCTTCGAGGCGTTTCAGACGGCCTTGCCGCACTTGCGCCAACAGGTTTTGCAGGTTTTCGTCTTGTTCGTCAAAGTCTAAGCCGACAACGTGTATGGTACGCCCGCGCCACGTTACGGAGATTTCCACGCCGTTAATCAGGCGCAAACCGAGCCTGTCGGCTTCGGCACGCGCTTCGGCGATGCCGCCGGTGTGGTCGTGGTCGGTCAACGCCAGCAGCGTGCAGCCGTTTTGATGCGCGAGGCGCACGACTTCGGCGGGGGAAAGCATACCGTCGGAAACGGTGGAATGGCAGTGCAGGTCTATCATGGGGTGTTATATGTGTGGTGAATGAAGGTCGGGGGGCAATATTGTCGGGCAGTGTGGCGGCGGCGGTCATTTTAAAAAACAGGTGTATGGCAAATGCAAAGAAAAAGTCCCTATACCGTCATTCCCGCGCAGGCGGGAATCCAGACTTTGATTTATTGGAAATGTTTAAGGTTAACCGCTATTTCAAACTTCCGGATTCCCGCCTGCGCGGGAATGACGATAGGGATGTTTTCAATTTTAATCTACTATAAAAGACTGTCTGAAAACGTGGTTTTATAGTGAATTAAATTTAAACCGGTACAGCGTTGGCTCGCCTTGGCTCAAAGAGAACGATTCTCTAAGGTGCTGAAGCACCAAGTGAGTCGGTTCCGTACCATCTGTACTGTCTGCGGCTTCGTCGCCTTGTCCTGATTTTTGTTAATTCACTATATCAAGCCGAACCGTTTTCAGACGGCATCGTCCGACCAACCCGCTTCTTTCAATTTCCGCCGTTGCGCGTCGTAGCGGGCCTTGTCCGCCCAGTAAATCGTCTGAATGCACGCGTCGCCGCAGTCGCTGCCGCAGCATTCCCACGACTCGGGGCGGACGGGTTCGTCTAAAAGCGGCTCGCCCAAAAGGGCTTCGGCTTTATGCTTCAGGG
The DNA here is from genome assembly GCF_001814225.1 of Neisseria sp. HMSC070F02. Taxonomy (NCBI): domain Bacteria; kingdom Pseudomonadati; phylum Pseudomonadota; class Betaproteobacteria; order Neisseriales; family Neisseriaceae; genus Neisseria; species Neisseria sp. HMSC070F02. The sequence goes on from NZ_KV815468.1 coordinate 13,918, forward strand.
TCGTATCCATCGGCGATTTCCAAGCGCGCGCCGTCAAACTCGATGACTTCGCCGCCGCGTATTTTGGCGGTTTTGCGGATTTCGGTTTCGCCGTTGCGCGACACCAACCCTTCGGCAATCAACGCCTTCGCCTGTCCGCCGCTTTCGGCAAGTCCGGCCAATTTCAAGAGGTCGCACAGGGCGATGTATTCGTTGTCTTCGAGATAGACGATGGCTTCCATGATGTCCCCTTGCAGAAAGAGACCGTTATTGTAGCACCTGCCGCCGCCGTACCCAAAATTACCGCAAAACCAGCGATGTATCCGCACCGCCTGTTCCGTAAAAGTAAAAATGCCGTCTGAAACCCCATATGCCGCCATCCGATCAAAGAAATCCTGTCCAACGGCAGACTGCAAATCCTGTTCCCCGACGAATCCGCATTGACGCTGATGCACATCCTCAAACACGAACTGCCCGATACACTGGTCATCGGCATCAGCCATCAAAACGAAATCAAAAACCTGTTTGAACGTAAAATTAATTTAACTGCTTGCCATCCGTCCGAATAAGGTATATAGTTCTTTATAACTAGTTTGATAGTCCTTTATATCTATCAATACTCCTTGGGAAGCCTCCGCCATACGGCAGGAGGCATTTTTTTGCCGTCGTAAAAGCTCAAAAACATTTGCAGGTCATGCCGTCTGAATCCGAAGCGGCATGACCTACACCGCCATCTAAAGACAACCCTGCTACAATACGCCTTTTATTGTTCACGCCGATTTTGCCATGACCGAGCCGACCTACATCCCCCTGCGCCTGCATACCGAGTTTTCGATTACCGACGGTATGGTGCGGATTAAAAAACTGATTGCCAAAGCGCAGGAATACGGTTTGCCTGCTTTGGGCATCAGCGATTTGATGAACGAATTCGGCTTGGTGAAATTCTATAAAGCCTGCCGCAGCGCGGGGATTAAGCCCGTCGGCGCGGCGGACGTATGGATAGGCAATCCGAATGCGCCCGACAAGCCGTTTCGCGCCATGCTGATTATCCGCAACGATGCGGGCTATCTGCGCTTGAGCGAGCTTTTAACGGCGGCCTATGTCGGCAAAGACCGCAATATCCATCATGCGGAACTCAATCCCGAATGGCTGGCAAACGGCGACAACAGCGGCTTGATTTGTTTGAACGGCGCGCATTACGGCGAAGTGGGCATGAATCTGTTGAACGGCAATGAAGACGCGGCGCGTACGGCGGCGTTGAAGTATGCGGCGTGGTTCCCCGATGCGTTCTATATGGAGCTGCAACGCCTGCCCGAACGCCCCGAATGGGAGGCTTGCGTTTCGGGCAGCGTGAAGCTGGCGGAGGAATTGGGTTTGCCGGTGGTGGCGACGCATCCGACACAGTTTATGAGCCGCGACGATTTCAACGCACACGAGGCGCGGGTGTGTATCGCGGGCGGCTGGGTATTGACGGACAAAAAACGTCCGCGCGATTTCACACCGGGCCAGTTTTTCATTCCGCCGGAAACGATGCTGGAGCGTTTCGCCGACTTGCCCGAAGCCTTGGAAAACACGGTGGAAATCGCCAAACGCTGCAACCTGCACATCACATTGGGCAAAAACTTCCTGCCCCTTTTCCCCACGCCCGACGGTTTATCGCGCGATGACTATCTCATCAAACTCTCAAACAAGGGTTTGCAGGAACGCATGGTTCAGCTTTATCCCGACGAGGCGGAGCGTGCGGCAAAAATGCCGGAATATCAGGAACGTTTGGATTTTGAGCTGAACATCATCATCCAGATGAAATTCCCCGGCTATTTCCTTATCGTACAAGACTTTATCAACTGGGCGAAAACGCACGGCTGTCCGGTCGGGCCGGGACGCGGTTCGGGCGCGGGTTCGCTGGTGGCGTATTCGCTGAAAATTACCGACCTCGACCCGCTGAAATACGCGCTGCTGTTCGAACGTTTCTTAAACCCCGAACGCGTCTCCATGCCCGACTTCGACGTTGACTTCTGTCAGGCAAACCGCGGCCGCGTGATCGAATATGTACGCGATAAATACGGCGCTCAGGCGGTCAGCCAGATTGTTACCTTCGGCACGATGTCGTCCAAAGCGGTCATCCGCGACGTAGGGCGCGTGCTGGAGCTGCCGTTTATGCTGTGCGACAAATTGTCCAAGCTGATTCCGCTGGAAGCCAACAAACCTCTGGGTTTGGACGATGCGATGAAGGCGGAGCCGCAGATTCAGGAATTAATCGAAGCGGAAGAAGCGGACGAACTGATTACGCTGGCGAAAAAGCTGGAAGATTTGACGCGCGGCTTGGGTATGCACGCGGGCGGCGTATTGATTGCGCCGGGCAAGATTTCCGATTACAGCCCCGTGTATCAGGCAGACGAATCCGCCTCGCCAGTATCGATGTACGACAAAGGCGACGTGGAAGACGTGGGCTTGGTGAAATTCGACTTTTTGGGTCTGCGAAACCTGACCATTATCGAAATGGCGCAGAACAACATCAAAAACACCACCGGCGATATTGTCGATGTCGGCAAGATTCCGCTTGACGACCAGGCCGCCTACCAAATCTTCCGCGATGCGAACACCACCGCCGTCTTCCAGTTCGAGTCGACCGGCATGAAAAAAATGCTGAAAACGGCGCACACGACCAAGTTTGAAGAACTCATCGCCTTCGTATCGCTCTACCGACCCGGTCCGATGGACAACATCCCCGACTTCGTCGCGCGCATGAAGGGTCAGGAATTCCAATACATCCACCCGCTGCTCGAAGGCATCCTCGCGCCGACCTACGGCATTATGGTGTATCAGGAACAAGTGATGCAGGCGGCGCAGATTATCGGCGGCTACTCGCTCGGCGGCGCGGACCTGCTGCGTCGCGCCATGGGTAAGAAAAAGCCCGAAGAAATGGTGAAACACCGAGAAATCTTCGCCGAAGGTGCGGCGAAACAAGGCATTTCGCGCGAAAAATCCGACGAAATCTTCAACTACATGGAAAAATTCGCCGGCTACGGCTTCAACAAATCCCACGCCGCCGCCTACGCCCTGATTTCCTACCAGACCGCATGGCTCAAAGCCCACTACCCCGCCGAATTTATGGCGGCGACCATGTCGTCTGAATTGGACAACACCGACCAGCTCAAGCATTTCTACGACGACTGCCGCGCCAACGGCATCGAGTTCCTGCCGCCCGACATCAACGAATCCGACTACCGCTTCACGCCGTATCCGGACATGAAAATCCGCTACGCGCTCGGCGCGATTAAAGGCACGGGCGAAGCCGCCGTCGAATCCATCACCGCCGCGCGGCAAAGCGGCGGCAAGTTTACCGGCCTCTTGGACTTCTGCGAGCGCGTCGGCAAAGAACACATGAACCGCCGCACCCTTGAAGCCCTGATACGCGGTGGCGCGTTCGACAGCATCGAACCCAACCGCGCCATGCTCTTGGCAAACATCGACCTTGCCATGAACAACGCCGACCAAAAAGCCGCCAACGCCAATCAGGGCGGTCTGTTCGACATGATGGAAGACGCCATCGAACCGGTGCGGCTCATTGACGCACCGATGTGGAGCGAATCGGAAAAACTCGCCGAAGAAAAAACCGTCATCGGCTTCTACCTGTCCGGCCACCCCTTCGGCCCGTATGCCCAAGAAGTCCGCCAAATCGCCCCGCAGAAACTGTCGAAACTCAAACCGCAAGACAGCGTGCGCCTCGCCGGATTCGTTACCGCCGTACGCACCATGATGGGCAAGCGCGGCAAAATCGCCTTCGTCAGCCTTGAAGATTTGAGCGGACAGGTTGAAATCATGGTCGGCGGTCAGACGTTGGAAAACTGCGCCGACTGCCTCAAAGCCGACCAAGTGCTGATTATCGAATCCAAAGTCAGCCGCGACGACTACGGCGGCGGCGACGGGCTGCGTATTCTGGCAAACCAAGTCATGACCCTGCAAACGGCGCGCGAACGCTACGCCCGCAGCCTCAGCCTCGCCCTCGCCCCGCATCACGACATCGGCGGACTGGTACGGCTGCTCGCCGCCCACCAACTGCCCGACACGCCGCGCATCCCGCTGCAACTGTCGTATGCCAACGAAAAAGCGTCGGGCAGGCTTCAAGTGCCGCGGAAATGGACGGTTACACCGAGTTCCGCCTTGTTCGGCGAACTGGAAACATTGCTCGGCAGCCGGTCGGTGCGCGTCAACTGGTAACCCAAAATATAAATGCCGTCTGAAGCCCAAAACCGGTTTCAGACGGCATTTTTTAGCCGAAATAAACGATGCCCCTTAAAGCAGAAGCTTTAAGGGGCAGAGCGTTGCGGCACATCTTTTCAGACGGCCTTATTGTAGCAACGGTTCTCATTTCGCAGTGCGACAATATGTTTGGGATTCTAGCCGTTGTGAGATGATAAGTCAATAATCTATTTGTATATAAATAAGACAATCAGATATATTATCATTATTTGCAACGTTGTTTACGGAGTAATAAATGGCTGCCTTCAAACCTAATTCAATCAACTACATCCTCGGCCTCGATATCGGCATTGCATCCGTCGGCTGGGCAATGGTAGAAATTGACAAAGAAGAAAACCCCATCCGCCTGATTGATTTGGGCGTGCGCGTATTTGAGCGGGCCGAAGTACCGAAAACAGGCGACTCTCTCGCAGCGGCAAGACGCTTGGCACGCAGTGTTCGCCGCCTGACCCGCCGTCGCGCCCACCGCCTGCTTCGGACCCGCCGCCTATTGAAACGCGAAGGCGTATTACAAGCCGCCAATTTTGACAAAAACGGCTTAATTAAATCCTTACCGAATACACTATGGCAACTTCGCGCAGCCGCATTAGACCGCAAACTGACGCCTTTAGAGTGGTCAGCAGTCTTGTTGCATTTAATCAAACATCGCGGCTATTTATCGCAACGGAAAAACGAGGGCGAAACTGCCGATAAGGAGCTTGGCGCTTTGCTTAAAGGCGTAGCCGGCAATGCCCATGCCTTACAGACAGGCGATTTCCGCACACCAGCCGAATTGGCTTTAAATAAATTTGAGAAAGAAAGCGGCCATATCCGCAACCAGCGCGGCGATTATTCGCATACGTTCAGCCGCAAAGATTTGCAGGCGGAGCTGAATTTATTGTTTGAAAAACAAAAAGAATTCGGCAATCCGCATATTTCAGACGGCCTTAAAGAAGGTATTGAAACCCTGCTGATGACGCAACGCCCCGCCCTATCCGGCGATGCTGTTCAAAAAATGTTGGGACATTGCACCTTCGAACCGACAGAGCCGAAAGCCGCTAAAAACACCTACACAGCTGAACGTTTCGTCTGGCTGACCAAGCTGAACAACCTGCGTATTTTAGAGCAAGGCAGCGAGCGGCCATTGACCGATACCCAACGCGCCAAGCTTATGGACGAGCCATACAGAAAATCCAAACTGACTTACGCACAAGCCCGTAAGCTACTGGGTTTAGAAGATACCGCCTTTTTCAAAGGCTTGCGCTATGGTAAGGACAATGCCGAAGCCTCAACGTTGATGGAAATGAAGGCCTACCATGCCATCAGCCGTGCGCTGGAAAAAGAAGGATTGAAAGACAAAAAATTCCCATTAAACCTTTCTCCCGAATTACAAGACGAAATCGGCACGGCATTCTCCCTGTTCAAAACCGATGAAGACATTACAGGCCGTCTGAAAGACCGTATACAGCCCGAAATCTTAGAAGCGCTGTTAAAACACATCAGCTTCGACAAGTTCGTTCAAATTTCCTTGAAAGCATTGCGCCGAATTGTGCCTCTAATGGAACAAGGCAAACGTTACGATGAAGCCTGCGCCGAAATCTACGGAGACCATTACGGCAAGAAGAATACGGAAGAAAAGATTGATCTGCCGCCCATCCCTGCCGACGAAATCCGCAACCCCGTTGTTTTGCGTGCCTTATCTCAGGCCAGAAAAGTCATTAACGGCGTGGTTCGGCGTTACGGCTCCCCCGCACGTATCCATATTGAAACGGCAAGGGAAGTAGGAAAATCGTTTAAAGACCGCAAAGAAATCGAAAAACGCCAAGAAGAAAACCGTAAAGACCGTGAAAAAGCCGCCGCCAAATTCCGAGAGTATTTCCCCAATTTTGTCGGCGAACCCAAATCCAAAGATATTCTGAAACTGCGCCTGTACGAGCAACAACACGGCAAATGCCTGTATTCGGGCAAAGAAATCAACTTAGGCCGTCTGAACGAAAAAGGCTATGTCGAAATTGACCATGCCCTGCCGTTCTCGCGCACATGGGACGACAGTTTCAACAATAAAGTGCTGGTATTGGGCAGCGAAAACCAAAACAAAGGCAATCAAACCCCTTACGAATACTTCAACGGCAAAGACAACAGCCGCGAATGGCAGGAATTTAAAGCGCGTGTCGAAACCAGCCGTTTCCCACGCAGTAAAAAACAACGGATTCTGCTGCAAAAATTCGATGAAGAGGGCTTTAAAGAACGCAATCTGAACGATACGCGCTACGTCAACCGTTTCCTGTGCCAATTCGTTGCCGACCATATGCTGCTGACAGGTAAAAGGAAAAGACGTGTCTTTGCATCCAACGGACAAATTACCAATCTGTTGCGCGGCTTTTGGGGATTGCGCAAAGTGCGTGCGGAAAACGACCGCCATCACGCCTTGGATGCCGTCGTCGTTGCCTGCTCGACCGTTGCCATGCAGCAGAAAATTACCCGTTTTGTACGCTATAAAGAAATGAACGCGTTTGACGGGAAAACCATAGATAAAGAAACAGGAGAAGTGCTGCATCAAAAAACACACTTCCCGCAACCTTGGGAATTTTTCGCACAAGAAGTCATGATTCGCGTCTTCGGCAAACCGGACGGGAAACCCGAATTTGAAGAAGCGGATACCCCCGAAAAACTGCGTACCCTGCTCGCAGAAAAATTATCATCTCGTCCCGAAGCCGTGCACGAATACGTTACGCCACTGTTTGTTTCGCGTGCGCCCAATCGGAAGATGAGTGGGCAAGGCCATATGGAAACCGTCAAATCCGCCAAACGGCTGGACGAAGGCATCAGCGTGTTGCGCGTACCGCTGACACAGTTAAAACTGAAAGACTTGGAAAAAATGGTCAATCGGGAGCGCGAACCTAAGCTATACGAAGCACTGAAAGCACGTTTGGAAGCACATAAAGACGACCCAGCCAAAGCCTTTGCCGAACCGTTTTACAAATACGATAAAGCAGGCAACCGCACCCAACAGGTAAAAGCCGTGCGCGTAGAGCAAGTACAGAAAACCGGCGTATGGGTGCGCAACCATAACGGCATTGCCGACAACGCAACCATGGTGCGCGTAGATGTGTTTGAAAAAGCTGGCAAATATTATTTGGTGCCAATTTACAGTTGGCAGGTTGCGAAAGGAATTTTACCGGACAGGGCTGTTGTTGCTTATGCAGATGAAGAGGGCTGGACTGTAATAGATGAAAGCTTCAGATTTAAATTTGTACTTTATTCGAATGATTTAATTAAAGTTCAACTTAAAAAAGACAGCTTTTTAGGTTACTTTTCAGGATTAGATCGAGCCACTGGAGCCATTTCTCTTCGGGAGCATGATTTGGAAAAATCAAAAGGTAAAGACGGTATGCATCGTATCGGCGTTAAAACCGCCCTTTCCTTTCAAAAATACCAAATCGACGAAATGGGCAAAGAAATCAGACTATGCCGTCTGAAAAAACGCCCGCCTGTCCGTTAAATTAATCTATCCCTGTTTCAGACGACCTGAAGCAGGGATTTTTTATATCAAAATAAGGGGAAAACATGACTTGGCGCAGCCTGCTCATTCAAAACGGCGGCAAACTATCCTTGCAACGCCAGCAACTGCTGATTCAACAAAATGACGAGTCCCACACCGTACCATTAGAAGACATCGCCGTTATCATCATCGAAAACCGCGAAACCCTGATTACCGCTCCACTTCTGTCAGCCTTAGCCGAACATGGCGCAACCTTACTGACATGTGACGAGCAGTTCCTGCCCTGCGGACAATGGCTGCCTTATGCCCAATATCACCGCCAACTTAAAATCCTCAAGCTGCAACTGAACATAAGCGAACCCTTAAAAAAGCAATTCTGGCAACATATCGTCCGCCAAAAAATCCTGAATCAAGCATTTGTCGCAGACGAAACCGGCAATGATCTTGCAGCCAAACGGCTGCGCACTTTGGCATCTGAAGTCCGCTCGGGCGATACAGGAAACCGCGAAGCCCAAGCCGCCGCCCTCTACTTCCAAGCCCTCTTTGGCGAAAAATTTACCCGCAATGACAACAACGCCGTCAATGCCGCATTGAACTATACCTACGCTGTGCTCCGGGCTGCAGTTGCACGCGCCCTGACCTTATACGGTTGGTTGCCTGCATTAGGCTTGTTTCATAGAAGTGAGTTGAATCCATTCAATCTCGCCGATGACTTTATCGAACCCTTACGCCCATTGGCCGATCTGGTCGTTATACATTTGTACGAACAAGGCCGTCTGAAAACTGAACTGACGCCCAGCATCAAACAACACCTTATCAAAACCCTTCACTGTCAAACCAGCATCGAACGGCAACATTTCAGCACCTTGGCTGCCATCGACAAAATGGTTTCGTCATTTCAAGCCGGCGTAACCGATAAAAACGCCAAACAACTGAAACTGCCTGAAATCCTACCATTGAAAGCATACCAATATGAGTGAGGCCAAATTTATGAGGATTATCGTCTTCTTCGACCTACCGGTTATCACGGCGGCAAAGCGCAAAGCCGCCAATCAATTCCGCCAGTTTTTATTAAAAGACGGATACCAAATGCTGCAACTTTCCGTATACAGCCGTATCGTCAAAGGCCGCGATTCGTTGCAAAAACACCACAATAGACTATGTGCAAACCTTCCGCAAGAAGGCTCAATCCGCTGTTTGGAGATAACAGAAAAGCAATATGCCGCCATGAAACTGCTGTTGGGCGAGCTGAAAACCCAAGAAAAAAAGGTCAATTCAGACCAATTATTGTTATTTTAAGCCCATTTTTTCAGACTAAATAAAACGGGAAATCCTTATAGAATAAGGATTTCCCGTTGGGGTATTGTAGCACTGCGAAATGAGAATGGGAGCTACAACCGCTGTGAAATACTTGTGGCGTAATGGGTTATTGTAGCACTGCGAAATGAGAATGGGAGCTA